>NZ_DBNGVP010000103.1:0-80660 GCF_057119385.1 Archangium sp.
AAACAGAGGCGCGCTCGAGCCCGATGCACTCTTGCGGTTCCGCACGTCTCTCATTGCCGGCGGTGTCGAAGATCAAGCAGTCGCGGAAGTTCCCCCGGTCCTGCATGAACTGAACGATGGGTTGAGAAAACGGCTCTTCCAGCTTCCTCCACCCGATGACTTCCCACCCCCTCTCGTTCATGTGGCGGACAGCCATCTTGAAAAGGATGGGCATGGAGGCAATCCGGTCCAGGTCAGAATCCGGAGTGTCGGTCCTGTAATCGTAATAGGCATCATGCGGCATCTTCAGCACCCGGCCGTAGCCAAAGGAGCCGTCTGCGAGAGGAATTCTCAAGAACGACCCGGGCTTGTAGAGGCGCGGCATCTGCTAATACCCCGTGTATGGGTGAAGGAGGCCCCACAACTCCGTGGCGGCTTCGTGAAAGTACGCGTTCACGGGTCTGGCCAAGGAGAGGAAAGCCCCTGATTTCGGACACTTGCAAAGCAATGCATGGCGCCGACGCCAGAGCAAAATCGTGAATCAGCCAATCGCTGGTCCATGATGTTGCTCTTGCTCGGCTGCCCTACCCCAATAGGTGGGCCATCGAGTAGCCTGACCCGTGAACGCGTACCCCGAAGCTACAGCCAGCGCCAAGGCGTAACCCTCCCGGGAGGCATGGCGGTAAGGCTTCAACTCCTAAACCCTGGCGCCGAACCCTGGACGGTGGCGGGGGCGGTGTTGAAGGACGCGACGGGCGCGGAGGAGGTGGAGCTTTCCGCGTGGCAGGTGTCGGCCATTGCCCCCGGCGCAATGGGCTTTGTCGTGGTGGGCGCCGAGCGGGAGCCGGGGCAACTCGCCTGCCCCTGCACCCTCAAACTGTGGGAGGCGCAAGGGCCCCGCACCGTCACCCTCGGGAACGTCACCTTCCCGGCTGGGGAGCAAGCTGGGAAGCAAGGCGCGGCGCGCGAGTAGTGCCGCCACCCCATCCGGCGGGAGGGAAAACCAACCTACCCGATGGGTTTTCAGCACCTTACCAGACCCGACGGCTTGACCTGGCTGTCAGCCGCTTTCTGTAATCGACGGGTTTGGGATTCCAGCTCGGGCGGCTCGCCCGGAGAGGTGCGGCAATGTCTAGGCATTCTGTCGATACTCGCCCCGTTGACATACGGCGGCCCCAGCGCGCGGGTGCGCTGGCGCTGGCGGCGCTGATGCTGGTTACAGCGTGCGCCACGGGGGCCCCCATGGGTGGAGGGTTGACGGCTTCCCGTTACCGTCCACCCGTGCCGCGCGATTCGCCCGAGCCGTGGGCGCTGGAGTCAGAAGCCGAGGAAGCCGAGGATGGGGGCCAGCAGGGAGAGGCACTCTTTGCCAAGCTGCCCACGGACTTCGCGCCTGTGCAGGTAAGTGACGCCGAGTTTTCGGCGGCCATGACAACGCTTTGGCTCAACATGCCGCTTCGGGTGGCCGCGTCCCGTCAGCCATTGTATGTCGGCCGTAGGCTGGCGTTGGCTTCCGCGCCCTTGAGTGGCGAAGCGTGGCAATCAGACCTGGCCCGGTCTTATGTGCATTTTTGCGAGCGGTGTGGCACTCCAGGGGATTGCCTGACGCTGTTTGAAGATGGGCCCCGCATTCAGGATGACGACAAGCGAAGCCTTGCGCTAGCCTTGGCGGTGGGCCCTGCCTTGGAAGGCGTAAACGCGGAAGTGCGGGCCATGCTTGACCCTACGCGAATGCTCGCAATGCTGAGCATTAGCATCACGGTTTATATGGCGCTGCTGCTGGCGCCAGTGCCCGAGCCGATAACCAAGGGCGCGGCCCTGGTGTTTAGCGCCGCCCTATGGGGCTATCTTGGTTATGAATTCTTCGACCTGTTGCGGGCCTATGCGCAGCTTTACGAGGATGCGCCCCGGGCCTCTACCTTTGCGGAGTTGCGCGAAATTGGCGAGCGTTTCGGGCGTGTCATCGGTCCTAACAGTGTGCGGATTCTCGTCATCGTTGGGACGGCGGCCATCGGTGAAACGGTGGCCCTTGCTTCCAAGGCCCCGAAGCTGCCCGGATTCGCGCAAGCGTCGGAGAGGGTCGGGGCTAGCACCGGCTTGGGTCTGCTGGAGACGGCAACCGGAGCCGAGCGCCTTATTATCTCTGTGCCCGAGGGGACGATCCGCATGGTGGTGGCGCCTCATGCCGTGGCGATGGCCGCCCGGGGCGTTGGTGCTGGGAGTCCTGCGCCGAGTCGGGGTAAGCTCCTGCCGAACGGACACAGGGCGTGGGGGTCGTTTGGTGGCTTCAAGTCAGCTATGGGGAAGGCGGGCCCCGGAAAGGAATGGCATCATATCGTAGAGCAGACTCCGGGCAACGCGAAGCGGTTTGGTGGAGAAGCGCTGCACAACACTGAAAACGTCATTGCGATGGATAAGGCGCTGCACGACAAGGTGAGTGCTTTTTACTCAAGAATTCGATTTTTCATCACCAAATCAACAAGGCTTGCTGTAAGAGATTGGCTTGGCACTCAATCCTACGAGGCGCAGAGGGAGTTTGGTTTGCTTGCGATAGAGAACATCAAGAACGGGGTTTGGTGATGGACTTGGAGAGTATAGTGGAGGAGTTTGCCCGAAACGTGGCTGCACAGACAGATGCGATCATGCGTGGCGACCGTGGCAAGGGAGGAGACAAGGAAGCGAAGCGATACATAGCCGCCTATAAGAAGCTACGCGACCATGGCGAGGCTGGACGGGATGCACTTGCACGGCTGTTGACGCACTCACGCATGGATGTGCGAGTCTACGCGGCAGGCTTCTTGCTTGGCGATAGGCCGGAACAAGCCTTGCCCGTTCTTAGGGAAGCCGCTAAGGGTGAAGGTTTGATTCCTTTTGAGGCATCCCAGGCGTTGAAGTATTGGGATGAGGGCACTTGGAGCTTGGACGTTGATTAGAAATTAGAGTCGCTTGCCCGGTGTCTCCTTCCAAACCCGAAGGCAGCCACGGTGGGCACCTCGGGCCGGTTGGAGGCCACCAGGGCCGGGCAGCCGAAGCTCGGGCCGGGGGAGGCCACCAGGGTAGCCCGGCAGCCACGGTGGACACCTCGGGCCGGTGGCGGCCTGTTGGCGTTCACGAGGAAGCGCGGAAATTTGGACCGGGACGCCGGAGGAGTGCCGGGGCTCCGGCATCCCGGTCCGAGGTGAGGCTCAGCGCTTGGACTTCGCCTTCCTGGTCGTCGCGGCCTCCTCGGCCTCGCGGCGGCGGTAGCTCTCGCCTTCGATAGCGAGGACGTCCGCGTGGTGGATGACGCGGTCAATCAGCGCGGTGGCGCACGCGGCGTTGGGAAAAATGGTCGGCCAGTCCGAAAACGCCAGATTCGTGGTCTTCGACCATCCACAATGCACCTCCAGTCACGCTCGGCTTTCCTTCGTCCGGGTCGCGGGCCGGAAGCGCAGCTGCCGCTCGCGCAGCTTCTTCAGGCGCGCGAGTTCCTTGCGATCCGCGTAAGCGACACGTTGGCCCTTCACGCTCTCACTCTTCAGCCAGCCACGACGTATCCATCCGTAGAGAGTAATGACGGGCATGTTCAACTCGCGCGCCAGATCGGCCAGCCACCATGCATCTGGAGCGGTGCTGGGCACGGGACGCGGGCCTCGTACAGGCGCGCCGTGGCGGTGCACCATGGCGCGCACCAGGCGCTCGTTGAAGGGGCTGCGCTGGGTGGGCGTCTTCCAGCCCTCCTGGTTGAGCGCTTCGGCAATCTGCTCGACGGTGAGGCCCTGCCTGCGCAGGATGCGGATGCGCTCGAGGAGTTCCTTGTGGCGGGCGAGCTGGTTCAGCCGTCCCACGGGACGTGCCATCTGGGTGCGTGTCTGCTGGCCACCGGCCCAATGCACCACGACGTCCACCCTCTCGCTGTCGTCGTGCGCGGTGACGTCCACTCTCTCAATCAGCAGACGTAGGAGGGTCTTCCTGTCCGCGCCGTCTGATTCGGCGGCCATTCAGGACGAACCCCAGCCAACCCCAACCCCTGCACCGGACAGCGGAGCCGAGCCCCACCTGCTGCGGGAGATTTACGCCGAGTTGTGCAAGCTGCGCGCGATGGTCGGAGACATGCAGAACCGGATCGCCAACGCAGCCCCGGTTCAAGCGGCCCGCGCCATCTCGATTGATGCCGCGCAAGGCCCTTCTCGGCTGCGGGCGCTCTCGGATTTTCGAGCTATTGCGCTCGGGGGCGCTGCGCCGTGCTCCCAAGGTGGGCAAGGTCGCCATGAGCACCCTGGACAGCATCGAAGCACTTCAAGAGTGCTTCGCCCGCGAGCCTGCCCCCAAGCGCAAGCGGCAACCCGCCCAGCAGTCAACCGGGCGGGCGGAGAAGGACGCGATCCTCAAGCTGATTCGGCAAGCCTGACCGGCAGGTATGCCGGATCCTCGGGATGCTCCAGCTTGATCGGAATCTTGATCATCGGGGGCACCTTCACGTTGTCATAAAAAACGCTTGGTTGTGTTTGCGGAGTGGTGCCCGACGACAGCGGCAATCGCAGACAGCGGCAGCCCTCCCGCATTGGGCCTTACCTCCTGCCCGCACTCCGATGCCCAGGTAACGAAGCTGTGCCGGTACTCCCCGAAATGCACCGGCTTGATCCGCAGGGTCTTGCAGGCGCGGGCCACAACCCGGCGGATGTGGCTATCAACCAGCCGGTCCAAATCTCCATCAACAAGCGTGCGCGGTAACAATGATGAAGAGGCAGGTGCTCGCGGGATGAGTCCTGGTCGTTCTGACCATGCTCTCCCTGCCTGCCCGTGGGCCCAGGGCGACAACCCCGTACCCGAGCCCCACGCATCAGGCGCCCAGAGACTGAAGGAGGATTGCCAACCTGACCCCGATGATCAATACTCGCATTGCCGCTTAAGCAGCTTTTAATGAATATCCACGGAGGCAGCACCGTGAGACACGTCAGCTCGAGTCGTTCGGTTTTGGGTGCAGGGGTTGCGCTCCTCATGCTCGCGGCCTGTGGCGACGGGAGCGGGAGCAGAAGCGCGGCAAGCGCGCGCCCCTCCGAGCTGTCGCCAGGCGCGGCGGAGCTCATGGCGGCCTGCCCTGCGGCAGGACTGCCCAGCGGAGATCTCGTGCCGGATACGAGCACCGCCCCCAGTTGCGCCGATGCCACCGCCGCCCCCACCACGCTGGCGTATGCCAGCGGCAGCAGCCACCTGCTCGATCTCTACCGCCCGAGCACGGGCAGCGGCCCCTTTCCCACCGTCATCTGGATCCACGGTGGCGGCTGGCGCAGCGGCTCCCGGCTGAACGTGGAGCAGGCCCGGCGGCTGGTGTGCCGCGGCTACGCGGTGGCCTCCATCGACTACCGGCTGAGCACCACGGCCCCCTTCCCGGCGCAGATCCATGACGTCAAGGCGGCCATCCGCTTCCTTCGCGCCAACGCCGCCAGCCATGGGCTGGATCCGCAGCGCTTCGCCACCTTCGGCAGCTCCGCGGGCGGCCACCTGGCCGCGCTCGCGGCCACCAGCAACGGGGTCGCCGAGCTGGAAGATCTCTCCCAGGGCAATGCCGGGTTCTCCAGCGCCGTGCAGGCCGTGATCGACTGGTACGGCCCCACCGACTTCGCCCGGATGGACGCGCAGTTGCTGGCGCAGGGATGCAGCGCCGGCTCGGCGAGCCACAGCCAGCCGGACTCGGCCGAGAGCCAGCTGCTGGGCTGCACCGTCGGCACCGCCGGTTGCGCGAGCGCGGTGCAGCGTGCGAACCCGATCACCTACGTGAGCGCCAGCGCTCCTCCCATGCTCATCCTGCACGGCTCCGCGGACTGCGTCGTCCCGGCCGCGCAGAGCACCCTGCTATCCTCCTCCATGCAGCAAGCGGAGGGCTGCGTGCTCCAGCGCAGGGTCGTGGGGGCGGGCCATGGGGGGACGCCGTGGCTCAGCACTCCGGTGCAGGACACCTCCGCCGCCTTCCTGGACGCCGTGCTCCCCCCTTCCACCGCGCCCTCCACGCCCCAGGCGGACTGCTCGAAGTTCGTGCTCACGGGCAACCCGACGTCCACCACCGGCGCGACCTGGACCTATGATTCCACGGACCAGGGCGTGCGCTACGTGCTCAGGGGAATCCTGTTCAAGCCCATCGGTACGGGGCCATTCCCGGCGGTGGTCATCAGCCACGGCAAGGGCGGCACGGCGCGCGGCTACTCGGCCAACGTGGCCAAGACCATGACTCCGTGGGGAATGGTTGCCATCGGCACCACGTATACCCACGCCGCTGACGCGGCGGGCACGGAGCCGGCCGGGGCCGATGGAGCCTCGCCCGAGAACGTGCTGCGCGCTCACAAGACGCGCGACCTGCTCTCCTGCGTAGGCCAGGCCGACTTCTCCCGGGTGACGGCGCATGGCCACAGCATGGGGGCCTTCGTCACCGGCCAGCTGTTGGGGACCCATCCGGCGGACTTCCGCGCGGCCTCGCATACCGCCGGAGGCGTGAGCGACGGTGTCAATGCGACCAAACGCCCGGTGGCCGAGCAGATCCGCACGCCGTACCAGCTCCACCACGGTGACGCCGATACCGTGGTCCACATCTCCCAGGACCAGACGCTGGACTCGATCCTCACCGCCAGCGGAACGCCTCACGTGTTCCACGTCTACCCGGGCTACACCCATGAGCAGATGGCGCTGGACCCCACCATGCTGGCACGGGTGCGGGACTGGTACCGCCAGCATGGCGTCGTGCCCTGAGTCACGCCCAGACGCCATCGAAGAGCACGACGCGCCAGCCGTCGGGATCGGCGATCGTCGTGCTACGCCCCTTCCAGTAGGGGTTTGCGGGCTCCACCTCCGGGTACCCCATCGAGAACAGGCGCGCGACGATTCGTGCGAGAGCCGCGCGCTCGGGGATGTAGAGGACGAGCAGGTTGTCACGTGACGGTGCCTCTCCGGGGCTGCCCTGCTCATGGTGCGTGAGCTCCAGATGAACGCCTGCGTCGGGCAGGCCGAGCATCACGCCGTCGTAGCCGGCATGTCCGGTGAACGAGCCGAGCACCTTCAGGCCAAGCAAAGAGAGGGCCCGGGTCTGTGCCACCCGAGCCCTCCGGAGTGTTGCGGTCGGCTGGCGGCATGAGTGCCTGCCGCCGCTGCGCAGCTCCGTCAAGTTCCTGCCCGTCCGCTCGGAGTGTGCGGACGTGGAGCTTCTTCTCGAGGAGCGTTGCTCCTGGTGTCTCAGGGTCTTCTTCATTTGCCCCTCCTGCTATCTGGGCCAGGCCTACTGCGGCCCGGAGTGCCGCGAGGCCGGCCGCCAGCGGGTGGTACGTGCGGCCAGGGCCCGACATCAGCGCAGCGAGGAGGGGCGGTTGGACCACCGCGACCGGCAACGCGCCTACAGGCGGCGTCTGAGCCGACGCACCAGGTGCGGCGTGACGGATCCACCTTCGCAGTCACCTCCATCTGCTGTGGAGTGCGCGGCGCCGGGCGAGCCGAGCGCACCGATGGGCGGTGCGCTCGAGCGAGCCGGCGTGGAGATTGAGCATGGATTGCCCCTCGCTGCTGCTGTGGCCCTCGGCCACGCAGACGCGCCTGTTGCTGACGCACGGCCCGGAGGAGAAGCTGAGGGCGGTACTGCCCCCGTTGACGCACCTGCGCCACGGCCGGGCGGTGACGACGCTGCTGGAAGGACTGGCGCTGTGGATGGACGCCGTTGCGCGTTGTGCTGTGTGCCAACGCCACGGCCGTTTCGTACTGGCTGGGATTGACCGACGCACGTGGCGTGGGCATGCGAGGCCTCTTCTACGACGTGCAGCTCGTCGCGCCACGGGACAAGCGCATGGCCGCCGAGGTGCACGGCCTGGGTGACTTCGAGGACATGCACGCGCTGCGCGAGGCGCCGCCGGTGGGAGGGTTGCCGTGACGGTGGACACGCAGGTGGAGGCGGAGGTGCGCCGACTGTACTCCGGATGACCCGCGCATCGCCGCCTCACGCACCCGCCCCCACTCCCTCGCCTCCAACGCCAGCCTCCTCGACAAGGACTCCTCCGATGACCACTCCACTCGCTGACCGCCTGGCCTCCCTCGGGATGCACGCCACCTCCCAGGGCCTCTCGGACCTCATCGCCCGCGCCACGAAGGCCAGGTGGGGTGCTACCGAGCTGCTGGAGCACCTGGCCGACGAGGAGCAGAAGGAGCGGGGCCGCAGAAGTCTCGAGCGGCGCCTGTCTCGCAGCCGTCTTGGCCGCTTCAAGCCCATGGCGGACTACGACTGGGGATGGCCCAGGAAGATTGACCGCGAGGCCGTCGAGTCCGCCTTGCGCCTGGATTTCCTGGAGGGCGCGCGCAACGTCGTCATCGTCGCGCCGCAGGGACTGGGCAAGACGATGATCGCGCAGAACATCGCCCACCAGGCCGTCCTCAAGGGGCACTCCGCTCTCTTCGTCACCGCCTCCCAGTTGCTGCTCGACCTGGGTGCCCAGGACACCAGCCGCGCACTGGACCGCCGCCTGCGCCACTACGAGCGGTGCGGCACGCCAGGGGATTGCCTGACGCTGTTTGAAGACGGGCCCCGCATTCAGGATGACGACAAGCGAAGCCTTGCACTCGCCCAGGCGGTGGGTCCTGCCCTGGAAGGCGTAAACGCGGAAGTGCGGGCCATGCTCGACCCTACGCGAATGCTCGCGATGATTAGCATGAGCATCACGGTTTATATGGCGCTGCTGTTGGCGCCAGTGCCCGAGCCGGTAACAAAGGGCGCGGCCCTGGTGTTTAGTGCCGCCCTGTGGGGTTATCTCGGTTATGAATTCTTCGACCTGTTGCGGGCCTATGCGCAGCTTTACGAGGACGCACCCCGGGCCTCTACCTTTGCGGAGTTGCGCGAAATTGGCGAGCGTTTCGGGCGCGTCATCGGTCCTAACAGTGTGCGGATTCTCGTCATCGTTGGGACGGCGGCCATCGGTGAAACGGTAGCCCTTGCTTCCAAGGCCCCGAAGCTCCCCGGATTCGCGCAAGCGTCGGAGAGGGTCGGGGCTAGCACCGGCTTGGGCCTGCTGGAGACGGCAACCGGAGCCGAGCGCCTGATTGTCTCTGTGCCAGAGGGGACGATTCGCGTGGTGTTGGCGCCTCATGCCGTGGCCATGGCTGCCCGGGGCGTTGCCGCTGGGAGTCCTGCCCCGACTCGGGGTAAGCTCCTCCCCAATGGACACAGGGCGTGGGGATCGTACGGTGGTTTTAAGTCGGCAATGGGAAAGGCAGGCCCCGGAAAGGAATGGCATCACATCGTGGAGCAGACTCCGGGCAACGCGAAGCGGTTTGGCGGAGAAGCCCTGCACAACACTGAAAACGTTATTGCGTTGGATAAGGCGCTGCACGACAAGGTGAGCGCTTTTTACTCCGCAATCAAGCCAAGGATCACGAACTCAAAAGCGCTGACAGTGCGGGAGTGGCTTGGTACCCAGTCCTATGAGGCACAGCGCGAGTTCGGCTTGTTGGCCATCAAGAACATTGCCGGAGGTATCCGGTGACTGATATTGAGAAGCTCGTTGCGGAGTTTGCCGAGAACGTGGCTGCACAGACGGATTCAATCTGGAAAGGTGACTCGAAGACCGGCAACAAGCACGCCAAGAGATACATTGCCGCATTCGACAGATTGGTCGCACATGGTGATGCCGGGCGCAATGCGCTCACTGTGCTGTTTACGCACCCCCGCATGGATGTTCGAGTGTCGGCGGCTGCGTATTTGCTCCGATACCGGACAGCAGAGGCCCGAGCGATACTGGAAGAGGCGGCGAAGGGTGTGGGGATGATTCCCTTTGAGGCTTCGTTAGTATTGAAGAATTGGGAAAGCGGCACGTGGGCCCTGGACCCTGCCGAGGATGCTGCGGGGCAGCCAGAAGCGCCTGGCCCAGCACGGCCCAGCCAGCGCAGCCGACCACGCACGGGGCGCGGCACTACCGACAGACGGAGGGGGAGCAAGCGGGACAAGCCCGACGGTTGATCTTGAGAAGAGCGCGCTAGAACCGGGCAGGCGAAGCTCGGGCCGGTGGAGGCGCCCCCAGGGTGTTGATGGTCACCAGGGCACGGCAGGCGTAGCTCGGGCCCGGTGGAGGCCACCAGGGCGCTGGCGGATGAGACACGCGGCGGCTGCGCTGGTATGCCCACCGGGGGCAGACGACCTGGTACCGGTGGCTGTCGACGCGCTCGCGCGGCGCCAGGGGCCTCCAGTGGTGACGCCACGAGCAGCTCCTCGTCCGGTCCCCACTGCCTACACCCCGGCTCGTCCACCGCTACGGCACGCCATCAGTCCTGCGCCTCGAGCCCCGTGAGCCAGGCGTCGAACGTCATGGCGATGAAGTCATCCATCGCCGTGGCGTTCTTTTCCGCCTTCATCCTCAGCAGGGCGCCTTCCCAGCCGTGGATGAGATGCCGGGCGATGCGCCTGGGGGAATCCAATGGCCGTACCTCGCCTTTGTCCATCGCCTCGCGAACCACCTGCTCGAGGTCCACTTCCCACGCCGCGAAGGCGGACTGGATTTTCGCGCGCAGGTTGTCGCTCACATCCGACACCTCGGCGCTGAGGTTGCCGAGCAGGCATCCTTCCCGGAAACCCACTCCCTCGAAATACGCGGCGTAGTGGAGAAAATACCGCCGGAGCCGCTGCAGCGGCGGACCCGCTCCTTCCAGCAGCAGCTCCCGGCGGGTTTGCGCGGCGAGCTCGGCGTACAGCTCGACCACGCCCAGGGCGAAGTCCTCCTTTCCGTCAGGAAAGAAGTGGTAGAAGGAGCCCTTGGGGACATCGGCGGCGTCGACGATGCGCTTGATTCCGGTGGCGGAGTATCCCTCACGCAGCAGCAGCCGCAGCCCCTCGTGCAGGAGTTTTTGCCGGGTCCCTGTTCCGCTCATCGTCGACTCCCGGGTCTTCAGGCCTTGTTCTGATGATAGAGGAACACGGCATCGGTTCCTCCGCTCATGCCCACGGCGAGCTGGATGTTCAAATGGGCCATCGCCTCGAGGTACCGCGCACACCGCAGCGGTCCGGCGTCGATGGGAGCGAAGCCGAGCTCCTGGAGTAGCCGGGCAACGGTGGTGTTGGCATCGGCGGAATTTCCGCAGAGGAACCCAGCGGCCGGCAGGCCTCCCCGGTTGAGTTTCTCGGGGAACATGGAATCGGCGAAGACGGTGTTGAAGGCCTTCACCACCCGGGACTCCGGGAGCAGACGGGCGATCTCTTCTCCCGCCGAGTTCTCCTCACCCAGCAGCACCGGGGACCAGTCCGGGTTGAGGGGATTGGTCGCATCGATGACGATCTTCCCGGCGAGCGCCGGGCGCAGCGCCGGCAGCACCTCCTTGCACGCCAGGTACGGGAGCGCGATCAGCACGGCCTCCCCGTACTCGGCGGCCTGGGAGAACGTGCCGCGTTCCCCCAACAGCACGCCGTGCCCGGCCCGGATGAACAGCGCTGCGGTCTTCTTGGCGACGTTGCCACTGCCGAGGATGCCGATCTTCACGTGTCTCTCCCGCTCGGTGGATTTCATCCAACACCGATGGGCTCACTAGTAGACCGGTCGTCTAGTGGAGTCAAGCCAGCTGTACCGCTGCGGGGTGGTGAGGCTCTCGAGCTGCCGCCACCTGGCCCGCGCCTTCGAGCCTCGTCAGGCCTTCTCCTCGACGAGCTTGCGGAACTCGGCCCGCATCGCGCCCACCTCGCCCTTCTGCGAGCCGCCGTGAATCTTGTCCGCGGCCTCGCCAATCTGATGACCCAAGGCCAGCCCTCCCACGGTGCGGACCGCCAGGCCGAGCCCGGGGTTGACCATCCCCGCGAGCACGCCAGCGCCCGTCGAGAGCGCCGCGCTGGTGAGCACCTTCTTCGTCTCATGCCGGGTGCGCGCGTCGATGGCCTCCGTGAGCGTGCCCATGCCGGCGTCGGAGACGGTAGCGGTGGCGAAGGCGCCCTCGGCGCCGGATTTGGTCGCCACGGCCAGGCCCTTGGCCGCGGCCAGGGGATCGCCCTCGGCGAGCGCCGCCAGGGCCTTCTCGCCCGCATGCTTCGCTCCGGCGCCCGCGATGCGGACCCCGTCCCGGGTATCGAGCTGGCCCTGGCCGGCCACCTTGACGGCCTTGGCGCTGAACGTCACCTGGTCCGTCATCTGCGTCATCGACTCCTTGAAATCCTTCAGGTCCACCTTGCCGCTCACCACGGCGGAGCCCACGTTGGCCACCGAGGACACCGCCTTCTGGCGGCTCTCGAGGAAGCCCTGCATCCCGTCCTGCAAGGGGTTGGCGTGCGCGTCGGGCCGGATGTTGCCGGCCAGGCGCGAGAGCTTCGTGTCCCCGCGCTCGAAGGAGGAGCCACCGTCCGCGCCCGAGGGCAGACCGGCGCCCTGCTTCATCGGGCCTGGGGCCTGCCCCTTGGCTCCCTCCCGCTCGTTGACCCGGCGGTTCATCGCCTCCGTCGCGACACCGAACGCCATGCTAGCTCCCACCTGACCAAGACGCCTGAGCATGCTGCCCTCCATTCTGGTTGGGGGATGTCTCCCCGGACGCGAAGAATCCTGATTCGCAGGGGAATTGTCGGACGTGGCGGGAGGAAGTTGCGCCGGATCTTCCCCCGCCCGTCGGATGCCCCCCTTGTCTCCCGGTCAACTCCATGTCATGACATGGATATGCGCCTGCCCATCCTGCTCTCCCTGCTGGCCCCCGCGTTGTTCGCGTGCGCCTCCCCGCCCGCGCCCCTCACCGAGGGGGCGGGCAACACCCTCGCACCGGCCGAGCTGGTGCGAGCGCACCTGCGCGCGGCGGAGCAGGGGGACTGGGTCACGGCCGAGGCCCACCTCGCCGACGACTTCGAGATGCAGATGAAGGGCATGCCCTTCTGGGTCTCCATTGGCCGCCCGAATGGCCTGGACATGCACAAGGCGCGCAAGACGGCCTTCCCCGACTTCCAGTTCAACGAGCAGGTGGTCCGCGAGGAGGGCAACGCCGTCACCATCGCGGTGTACCTCACCGGGACGCACACCGGGCCTCTCGACTACCCTATCGACGAGGTGCCCAAGATGGGGCCCACGGGCCGGACGATCGATCTGCCCGCCGAGTACTTCACCTATTACGTGGAGAAGGATCGGATCCGCCGCATCTTCGGTGAGATTCCCGAGGGACATGGACCGCCCGCGCTCAAGAAGCAGCTCGGAGTCGAGGACTGAGGTACGAGGCCAGGCCCTGCGGACGCTCGGCCGGCGGCTGCACGAGGCGAGCGCCGGGCTGATGGTGCTGGGGGATCGCGTGCTCGCACCCCTCGGGGTCACCGCGGCGCAGTGGAAGGTGCTCGCGGCGCTCGAGGCCGACGGCCCGCGGAGGATCTCCGATCTGGTCTCCAGCCTGCGGTTGGATCAAGCGGGGACCTCGCGGCTGGTGGATCGGCTCGAGCGCGCGGGCTTCGTCACCCGCCGTCCGTCCAAGGAGGATCGCCGCGAGGTCCGCGTCGTGCTCACCGAGGAGGGCGCCGGGGCCGCGGCCCGCTGCCGTGCGGTGCTCGAGCCGCTGATGCGCGAGCTGACGGGGGAGCTCGAGGATGAGCGGCTCGCCGCCTTCGCGCAGGTGCTCGAGGTGTTCGCCGCGCGCGTCGAGACGCTCACCACCCGCGTCCCCCCGCGCCGGCCTGGCCGGACGCCCGGACGCCGCTGACGGCACCGCCGCGAGTCCGGGCGGCCCGTTTCACCCCAGGCATTTCAAGCAGGCCCGCCACGCCCATGGCCGGGCCGGAGGAGACACATGCGCATCACTGTTTTCGGAGCCACGGGAGCCACGGGGCGGGAGCTGCTCGCCGCCGCCCTGGCGTCAGGTCACACGGTGCGGGCCTTCGCCCGCCGCCCGGAGGCGCTGGCCGGCCTGCCGGGAATCGAGGTGGTGTCCGGCGAGCTCCGGGAGCCCGCCCAGGTGGGCCGTGCCATTTCAGGCGCCGACGCGGTGCTCTCCGCGCTGGGGACGGGGAGGGATCTGTCACCCACCACGGTGATGTCCGAGGGGACGGCGAGCATCATCGCCGCGATGAGGGCCGAGGGCGTGAGCCGCCTGCTGGCCATCACCTCGGGCATGGTCACCCCCACGGGCACGGAGCCCCTGTTCTTCCGCTTCATCGGCCGTCATCTGCTCCGCCACGTGCATGCGGACCACCTGCGGCTCGAGGAGCACGTGAAGGCCAGCGGGCTCGACTGGACGCTCGTCCGCCCGCCGAGGCTGCTCGATGGACCGGCCCGGGGGGGGTACCGCCTCGCTCGCGACGCGGGCGTGCCCGGTGGCAGTGAGATTACCCGTGCCGACCTGGCGCGCTTCATGGTCGCGGAAGCCGCCGAGCGCACCTGGCTGCGCTGTGGCGTGGCCATCGGCTATTGACGCGCCTGGCCACTCCGGGGCAGCTCGACGACGAGCGGCTGGTGGCCCGGCATGCGGCCGAGCGTCAGCACCCCGGTCAGCGGGACGGCGAGACGGGGAGCTCGAGCGTGGCCGTGGCGCCCTTGCCGGGACCCTCGCTCTCCAGCAGCAGGCGTCCCCCCATGGCCTGCGCCGCCAGCGCGCTCGAGTGCAGGCCAAAGCCATGCCCCTCCTTGCGGGTGGTGAAGCCGAGCGCGAAGAGCTGCTTGCGCAGCTCCGGCGTGAAGCCCTTGCCGTTGTCCACCACCTGGATCCGGGCCATGTTCTCCTGCGCCGTGAGCCGCACGCACAGGTGACGTTGCCCCTCGGGGAGCTCGGCCATGGCGTCCTTGGCGTTGTTGAGCAGGTTGATGAGGATCTGCAGCACCTTGTGCTTGTCCACCTGCATCCTGGGGACGGAGGTGAGCTCGCGCGTCACGGACACGCCGTGGCGCTGCAGCGTGACCATCTGGAAGCGCAGGCTGTCTTCGATCAACTGGGCGAGGTCCCACTCCCCGAGGATGAGGGACGTCTTGGCGTAGTCCTGCTGCACCCGGATGATGGCGTGGATGTGCTCGAGGTGCAGGCCCATCTCATTCAGGCTCTTCTGGAGCTGGGTCCGCTCCTGGCCGAGCTCCTCGGTGAGGGCCAGGAGGTAGTCCGGCAGGATGCGGCCACGCGGGTCACGCGTCAGGAACCCCACCAGATCCTCCTGGTGCTCCTCGAGCAGGGCGGAGAGCTGAGCCGCCCGGTCGTAGCGCGAGGCCGCGACCGAGGAGCGCATCTGCTCCAGGTTGATGACGGCGCTGGTGAGGACGTTGCCCACGTTGTGCAGCACATCCGAGGCGACCTCGGCCATGCCCGCAGCGCGCGCCGTGTCCACCAACTGGGCCTGCGCCTGCTTGAGCTCGCGCGTGCGCTCCTCCACCCGCCGCTCCAGCCCGTCGTTGGCGCAGCGCAGCGCGGCCTCGGTGCGCTGGAGCTCGGCGTACAGCCGTGCGTTCTCGATGGAGATGGCGGCCTGCGAGGCGAGCTGCCCCAGCAGCGTGATGCGCTCCGGTGTGAACGCCCCGGAGGCGAACCGGTTCTCCAGGTACATCACTCCCGACAGGGACTCCTGGCGCATCAGCGGCAGGCAGAGCACGGACCTGGCTCCGCTGTGCTGCAGGTAGGGTTCTCCCGAGAAGGGGTGGGGCGCCGCCGCGTCGCCGATGAGCACATGCTCGTGCGTGCGCCGGACGTAGGAGATGATCGTCCAGGGCAGCGTGGCCTCTGATGCCCCGGCGCTCTCCGTGTCGGCCACGACCTCGAGCCTGTCACCGCGCGGGAGCAGCAGGGCGCCCCGCTGGGCCCCCGCGTTCTCGGTGGCGACCCGCATGAGCGTGGACACCAGCCGCTCGAGGACGATCTCGCTGGAGACGGCCTGCTGCGCCTTGACCACGGCGAGCGCGTCGATCTCCCGGGACTCCGACGAGGAGGAGGTGGTGGTGGCGGTGCTCGAGGGGGCCGCCAGGCCCACCAGGGACGGCCACAGGGCGTCCAGCTGCCTGACCTTGCCGTGAGCCCCCCACTGCGCGTACGCCTCCCGGGCCTGGTGCGCGTAGGCCTCCGCGATGAAGGGGGCCTGCCGCTTGCGGTAGAAGTTCGCCGCCAGCTCGCACACGAGGGCCACGTGCTGGATGAAGCCGTTCTCGCGGGCCTCGCGAAGGGCCTCTTCGTACGTGGGGAGCGCCTGCTCCAGGCGGCCCCGGACACGGGCCAGCTCCGCGAAGACCAGCCGCTCGAGCGCGCGGAACGTCTCGGGGCAGTTGACGGCCCACTCCTCGAGCTGTTGCCAGTGCACCTCGGCGGCCTCGAGGTACCGCTGCCGCTCCTGCTCCGCCGCTCCCTCGCAGCATGCGATCAGGCTCAGGGCGCGGAAGAGGTAGAAGTCCAGGCGCGGGATGATGCTGATGAAGGACCAGATGAACGCCGCCGCCTTGTCCCCCGCCTCCCGGGCCTCCGCGTAGGCGCCGCACATGAAGCGCGCCTGCATCTTGGAGAGCCAGTACTGGCACACCATGCTGCTCATGTGGGCCGGCGACAGCGAGGCCTCGAGGGCCTTCTCGTCGAAGCCCTCCCCATCCAGCGTGCCGAACGTGGGCGAGTGGCCCCGCAGTGTCTGCAGGTAGCGCAGGACGATGAGGGTGGTGTCCACCACCCCCACGAAGCCCGTCTTGCGCATGAAGTCCATCCGGACGATCGCGTCCTGGTAGACGTCGTCCAGGGGGTGTCCCATGGCCTGCCGGTTCCAGACGACATGGCCCACGATGTAACAGGCGTACAGGTAGTTGTTGGTCTGGAGTGCGTGCTGGAAGGCGCTCAGGGCGTGCTCGTGTGCGACGGCCAGGGGCCGGCACCAGTAGCTGATCATCTCCAGGTTGAAGAGCGCCCGGGTCCGCTCATGGGTCAGGTGGTGCCGGTCGACGAGCGCGCAGGCGAGCATTCCATAGGCATGGCCCTCCTGATAGCTCTTGAAGAACTGGCCGAGCAGCACGCCGAGCGAGCTGTACGCGATCACCGACTCGTTGGTGTTGCCGTAGCGGAGGCTCAGGGAGACCAGCCGGCAGACATGGAGGACGAGCAGGTTGTTGTCGGTGAGGTAGGCGGACGGGAAGAGGCGGGCCAGGACGCTCATCACCGGCTTCATGTCCGCGTCCGTCATCAGCGGCAGCTCGACGAGGCTCTCGATGGAACGGGCTCCCAGCAGCGCCTGGACCTCCTCCCGGGCGGCCAGGGCCTCCTCCCAGGAGGGATGGGGGTCCATCGGCATGCCCAGCAGGGCCAGGCACTCCAGCAGGCAGGTGACGGAGGCCTGGAGCTCTCCGGCGATGAGGTGCAACTCATGCCTCAGGCCGTAGACGGCGGCGATGTCCACCCGCCTCCGCGCCCGGGCGCGCAGCCCCTCCAGGAGGCGGAGCGTCTGGGCGAAGTTGCCGCTCACGAGCTCGCTGCCCGCCTGATCGAACTGCACCTTGAAGGCCAGCGCGGGGTCCGTCTCCCAGGGATCGCCCGGGATGAGCGTGAAGGCCAGTGAGAGATAGGCGGCGGCCGAGTCGTGCGCGCTCGAGGCCTGGGCCTTCCAGCCCGCCTCGGCGTTCAGGCGCGCGAGGCGGTGGCGCTCCTCGGGGTCGCTGATCAGCTCCACGCCGGTGTTGAGCTGGCTCACGATCTCGAAGAGCTTCTCGCGCACCTCCTCGGGAGACAGGTGCTCCAGCAGCAGGCGCCCGATGCGCAGGTGGTGCGCCTTGCGCTCGCCTTCGGGGATGAGGGCGTGCGCCGCCTGCTGGATGCGGTCATGCAGGAACCGGTACTGCTCCGAGGCGCTGCGCACCACCAGGCCCTCCTGGAGCGCCGGCTCGAGGCCCCGCTCCACCTCGCCCGTCTCCAGGCCGGAGACGAGGGCCAGCATCCCGAGCGGGAAGCTGTTGCCCACGCACGCCGCCAGGGGCAGCAGGTGCTGGGTGCTCGCGGGAAGCTGGTGCAGGTTGCGAGCCATGAAGTCGACGATGTTGTCGGAGTACCCCCTGGACCGGACGCCCTCGGCATCCCACCGCCATCCCCCTCCGGGCGTGCGGCTGAGGAGTCCATCGTGGTGCAATGTCTGCATCAACTGGAGGAGGAAGAACGGGTTGCCGCCCGTCTTCTCGTGCACCTGCGACGAGAGGGGCACGATGAGCTCCGCCCCCGCGCCCGGGAGCGCATCGCCCACGAGCTCCTGGAGCTGCTCCCGGCTGAGCGGCTCGAGCTGGAGGTCCGTCACCGCGACGTTCGCCTTGCGCACCTCCCCGAGCGTCATCATCAACGGGTGGGAGGGGCTGACCTCGTTGTCCCGGTAGGCGCCGATCCACAGCACCGGGGGCGCGTCCTCCTCGGTGAGCAGGGATTGGAGGAGCCGGAGGCTGGCCAGGTCCGCCCATTGCAGATCGTCCAGGAACATGACGAGCGGGTGCTCGGCGGTGGCGAAGACGCCGAGGAACCGGAGGAAGACCTGCTTGAAGCGGTGCTGCGATTCGGCGGGCGGGAGCTCCGGCACCGCGGGCTGCGGGCCCAGGAGGAGCGCGAGCTGCGGAACCAGCTCCACGAGGACCTGGCCGTTGCCCTGGAGGGCCTCGTGCAGGCGCTCACGCCACCGGGCCACCTCCTCGTCGGTGCCCACCAGCAGGTGCTGCACCAGCCCGCGGATGGCCTGGGCGAGGGTGGCGTAGGGCACATCCCGCTGGAGCTGATCGAACTTGCCGCTCAGGAAGAACCCTCGCCGCTGAACCACGGGCTTGTGCAGCTCGTGGACCACCGACGACTTGCCGATGCCGGAGTAGCCGCGGACCAGGATGAGCTCGGGCCTGCCTCCGCGCACGATTCGCTCGAAGCCCTGGAGCAGGGTGGCGACGTGGGCGTCGCGCCCGTAGAGCCGCTGCGGGAGCTGGAAGCGGCTGGGGATGTCCCGCTTGCCCAGCACGAAGAGCTCGAGGGCGCCCCGGCGCAGGCCCTCCACGCACTCCGCGAGATCGTGCCTCAGCCCCTCGGCGCTCTGGTAGCGCTCCTCGGCCACCTTGGCCAGGCACCTCATCACGATCGCGGACAGCACGGGCGGGACGCTGGCGACGAGCTCGTGTGGCGGCCTCGGCAGCTGGGCCATGTGCGCATGGAACCACTCGAGCGCGTCACGCCCCTGGAAGGGCCGGACTCCCGTGAGCAGCTCGTAGAACGTCACGCCCAGCGAGTAGAAGTCGGTGCGGTAGTCCACCGCGCGGTTCATGCGCCCGGTCTGCTCCGGGGACATGTAGGCCAGCGTTCCCTCGAGCTGGTGGCTCGGCGCCGCGTCCACGTGCTCGGTCCGCTGGAGGGTGGCGGCGCCAAAGTCGATGATGCGCGGCTCTCCCGTGGGCGTGACGATGATGTTGGAGGGCTTGAGGTCCTTGTGGATGACGCCCCGGAGGTGGATCTCCGCCAGCGTCGAGGTCAGGGAGACGGCCAGCTCGAGGAATCGGCCGAGCTCGAAGGGTCTGCCCACGGCCTCGGAGAGGGCCACCCCGTGAACCTCCTCGAGGATCAGGACGGGGCGGTCGTTGACCCGCTCGCAAGCATGGGGCCGGGTGACGCCGCGCACGCCCTGGAGCCGCCGCAGGATGCTGTGCTCCCGGCGATACCGCTCGTCCTCGCGTGGGCCCACGAAGGGGCCCGCCGGTGTCTTGATGATGACCGGTGCGCCATCCGCCTCGCGCACCGCCTGGAACAGCATGTTGGCGTCAGTGGCGCGGACCGGACGGCGGAGCGTGTAGCCTGGAAGCTTCAACATGGGGGGAGTCCACCGCCAGGGTCGTGCTCATGCAAGTCCCCCCCCGCGGGCTTCCCTTCTCCCGCTCAGAAAAGCTCTCGCTGGACGCCCGCCGCCTGGAGGAGGTAGTCCCTGGACGCCTCGAGGGCGGTGCGGAGGCGGGCCTGGTTGACATCGAGCAGGGCGCCTCGCCACTTGCGGATCCTTCCCCCGACGATGACCGTGTCCACGTTGCCGCGGTCCATCAACGTGACGACGGCCCCCGGCACGTTGTTGAGCGGGGCCACGTTGAGGGCATCCGCGCGCAGCAGGAGGATGTCCGCCTCCTTGCCCGGCGTCAGCGAGCCGATCTTGTGGGAGAGCCGGGCCACCCGGGCTCCCTCGACCGTGGCGAAGCGGATGACATCGCGGCAGGTGAGGAGCTCGGGCAGGTTCGTCTCGCCGTTCAGCGCGCGCTCGTTGATGAGCGCCCGCTGGAGCGTGAAGGCGGTCCGCATCTGCGTGAAGAAGTCCGCGGTCATCGTGCACTCGACGTCCGTGCTGAGCGCGGGCTGCACGCCATGATCGAGCGCGGACTGGAGCGGCGGCATGCCGTGCCGCATGGCCATCTCGATGGGGACGGCGATGGAGACGCTCGCACCCGACCGGGCGATCGCCTGCCAGGAGCCCTCGGAGATGCGGCTGGCGTGGATGAACACGAGATCCGGCCCGAGCAGGCCCTCGCTCTCCAGCTGCTCCACGAGCGTGGCCTGGCCGATGCTGCCGACGAGGTGCGTCACGATGGGCAGGCCATTCTGGCGCCCGATGGCCCAGTAGGTCCGGAAGGCGGGGTCGAACACCTCTCCGCCCATCGCCAGGGTCAGGAGCTGATCGGTCGAGGAGAAGTACTGGTTGCGGAGCCGCTGGAGATCGTTCGGGAAGATGTTGCCGGGGCCCGCGCCGGGTGAGTACACGAAGACCGCGCGGCGGCCCGCGTCCTGGAGCCCCCGGATGACGGCATCGGTGTGCGCCGGGGTATGGCCCACCTGCGACGTGTCCACGACCGTGGTCACCCCCGCGTCCAGCTGGCTGAGCGAAGCGACGAGCTCGGCGAGGTAGGCGTCCTCCGGCCTGAAGACCGGGGTGATCTTGTAGTAGATGTAGTCGAGGTAGTTCTTCTCGCCGTGCGGCAGCCCATCGTTGAACAGCAGGCCGTCCGGCAGGAAGCTCCGCAGCGCGGTCTGGTACTGGTGGTGGTGCGTGTCGACGAACCCGGGCATGACGATCATGCCCGCGGCGTTGATGACGGCCGCACCGGGAGCGTGCAGGTTGGCTCCCACCGCGACGATCCGCTTGCCCTCGATGAGCACGTCACCCCGGGCGAAGTTGCCCACCTGGGGATCCATGCTGAGGACCGCGCCACCCTTGATCAGGTAACGCCGGTGCGGGGCCCCGGTCTCCCTGGGCAGGTCCTGGAGCCTGGCCTCGCTGTCCTGTGACAGGTCACCCTGCGTGGGCGCCGCCAGGGCCGGGAGGGGAGCCGAAGCGGCCACCGCGGCCCCGAGGGCGGAAGCCCCCCGGGTGAGAAACTCGCGACGGGAGGAGCCCTCCTGCTCGGGCTGACCGTCATGGTTCGCGTCGTTTCCACAGAGCATCCGGCACATGTCACATTCTCCCTCTGGACCCACCAGAGCTGACTTCCGTGGATTCTGAGAATAGCGTGTGACGAGGCACGGCGTCGAGACTCATCATCGGCGCGGGGGCCACGACTTCGCGGGGAGTTCCCTTCCGCCTCGGCACGAGCGGGTGCGGCTCTTCGCTCGTGCCGGGCGGAGCGGGCAGGGCGTTACTGCGCCTTGGCCTCGTCGGCGGCGGCCTGCTCGGCGAGGGCCTTGGCCTCCTCGGCCTTCTTCATCCCAGCGGCCTTGGCTTCCTCGGCCTTGGCGAGCGCCGCCTGCTGCTTGTCATGGTCGGCCTTGGCCTTGTCGGCGGCCTTTCTCGCGGCCTCGGCCTTCTTCAGGGCGGCCTTGGCGGCGGACTCGGCCTTCTTCTTCTTGGCCGCGTCGGTCTCGGTGCTGGCGTCGGTGGACAGCTTCGCGGCGCTGGCCTCGGACTCGGCGGCCTTGGCCTCGGCGTCGTCGGCCTTCTTCTTCGCGGACTCGGCCAACTTCGCCGCCTTCGCCGCGTCGGCCTCGGCCTTCTTCGCGGCGCGCTCGGCGGCCTGGGCGGCGCTCTTCGCCTGCTGGGCGGCCTTCTTCGCCTCCTTCTTCGACATCGCCGCGGCCTTCATCTCCTCGCCCTGGGCCTTGTCGCCCGCCGGGGCCTCGGCCTTCTTCTCCTCGGCCTTGCCCTGGCCGTGGGCGGGGGCTTCGGCCTTGCCCTGGGCGTGGGCGGGGGCTTCGGCCTTGCCCTGGGCCTGGGCCGCGTTCGCGGTGCCGAGCGCCAGAGCGAGGGTCATCAGGCCAATGTTGCGGGTCATGCGCATGTGAATCGTCTCCTCGAGTTGGGAGCTCCCCACGTTACTCGAAGTGACCCCGGGGCGCGGGTTTCCTCTTCCGAGGGAGAGGGAACCTCAGGCCATGACGGCCAGGGGCGCGGGACTGGCCGTCAGGCAGCCGAGGCCCACCAGCGTGGTCCGGAGCCAGGAGGCCCTGGTCGTGAAGCGCCTCGGCACCCTCACGCTCGGGATGCACGCCCATCGGCGCTACCTCGCGCGACGGGGCACACCGAAGCGCCTCGAGGACCTCGCCACACACAGCGTGATCGGCTTCGACCGGGGGACACCGGCGATCCGGAGCATGCTCAAGAGAATGCCGAGTCGTCTTCGACGCACTGGCCGCCGGCCTCGCGGGACACATGGATCGCTGAAGGTTGGTTCGCCTCATGACGCACGCTACAGTCGCGGCCCAATGAAGGCGACCTCGCGCTTGCAGTTGCTCACGCTCTACACCTTTTCGGGCATCGCCGGACTCATCTACGAGGTCGCGCTCCAGCGCGAGTTCTCCCGTGTCTTCGGCGTGACCGCGTTCGCGTCCGCCACGGTGCTCGCCGCGTACATGGGTGGCATCGCCCTGGGGGCGCGGTTGTTCGGTGCGCTCGCGGACCGGGTGGCCCGTCCGCTGCGCCTGTATGGTGCGCTCGAGCTGGGCATCGCCGTGTACGCGCTGCTCACGCCCACGCTGACGGCGGCGGTCTCCGGCGTGTTCGTGCGGCTGGCCAGCGGCGTGGACCCTCAAGCGACCCGGCTGATCGTGCTCCGCCTGCTGCTGGCGTTGCTGTTCGCATTGCCCCCCACGCTCCTGATGGGTGGCACGCTTCCCGCGATGGCACGCGCGGTCTCGAAGCTCGTCGGCGCGGCCGAGGTGGCCCGGGCGACGACGACGCTCTACACCCTCAACCTCCTGGGCGCGTTCCTCGGCTCGCTGTCGGCGACGTATCTCCTGCTGCCGAACCTCGGCCTGTCGAAGACGCTGTGGCTCGGCGCCGCCTTCAGTGCCATCGCGGGAGCCATCGCCCTGGTCCTGCGCGACGAACCCGGCGCGCCGCTTCCAGCGCAGGACGCCTCGGCACCGCCTCTCGCGAACCGGGTGCTCCTGGCGGCGGCGGCGTGGTCGGGGTTCTCGGTGTTCGCGTATGAGGTCGTCTGGACGCAGCTCAACGGCCTGGTCATCGGAAGCAGCGCCTACGCCTTCGGCATGATGCTGTCCCTGTTCCTGCTCGGGCTGATGCTGGGGTCGGCGATCATCTCCCGGTTGAAGCTGCCATCCGTCGAGTGGCGCCACATCGGTTACGTGCAGCTCTCGGTGTCGGTGGCCGTCCTGGTGACGCTGCCGCTGTGGGACGAGATTCCAGGGGTCTTCTCGGCGGTGGGCCCCCACGTGACGACCTTCGAGGGCCGCGAATTGGTGCGGTTCGTGGCCGCCGCCGCCGTCCTGCTCCCTCCGGCGCTGTTGTTGGGCGTCTTCTTTCCCCTGCTCTTGCGCGTCGCCGCCGCCAATCGAGAGCTCGGGCATGCGGTGGGTGGGATGACGGCGCTCAACACCTCGGGCGCCGTTCTCGGCTCGTTGGTGACCGGGTTCGGCATGCTGCCGCTCCTTGGCAGCAGGGGCACGCTGCTCGTCCTGGTCTCCGCGGGTTGTGTCATCGCGTTGTTCTGCTTTCGTGGCCGTCCGAGACTCGCCGCCGCGGCGGTGGGGGTGATGGTGGCTGGGTTCGCGCTTCCCGGCTGGGACATGTTGCGGCTCACGTCCGGAGAAAACGTCTACTTCCTCTCGCAGTACTTCCAGGGGGGGAAGCTGCTGTACTCCGCCGAGAGTGTTCAATCCGGCATGACGACGGTGGTGCAATACAGCGACGCGCCCCCGCGCAAGGTGCTCCTCAGCAACGGCAAGTTCCAGGGAAACAACGGCGGCGAGCTCGTGGCGCAGGTCCGCTTCTCGCAGATTCCGTTGTTGTTCCAGGACAGCTTCGAGCGGGCCCTGCTCATTGGCGTGGGCACCGGCACCTCGGTCGCCGTGCTGGCCGCATCGCCCTTCGAGCACATCGATGCCGCCGAGCTGTCTCCGGATATCCTGCGCGCCTCACGTGAGCACTTCCGGGAGGTGAACAAGGGCGCTCTCGATTCGCCGCGCGTGCAGGTCCATTACGCCGACGGACGGAACATGCTGATGCTGAGCCCGCATGTGTATGACCTGATCACCATCGAGGTCACCAGCATCTGGATCGCCGGAGAAGCGGATCTCTACAACCGCGAGTTCTATGCGTTGGTGAAGAACCATCTGCGGCCCAAGGGGGTGTTGCAGCAGTGGGTGCAGCTGCACCACCTCACGCCCCGGGACCTGGCGATCATCCTCCACACCGTCCGTCAGGAGCTGCCGCACGTCGCGCTCTTCTATGGCGGGCGGCAAGGACAGATCATCGCCTCGCGCGAGCCACTCGTGATGGATTACACGCACGTTCGCGAGCTCTCGGACAAGCTGCGAGGGACCTTCGCCGCGAACAATGTCCCGGCCGGTGACTTCCTGATGCTCGCCGGCGAGACCCTGCTCAACGAGCAGGGCGTCGAGGCGTACATCCAGCGGTACATGGCCACGGACTCGGGGCGGCCCTCGGGGTTCGTCTCGACGGACGACAACCTCTACCTCGAGTACTCCACGCCTCGCGGCAATGTCTTTCCCCCGTCCCAGCAGCGAGAGCTGTTGCAAGCGATCCGCTCGGTGGGGCAATCGGAGATACCCGTCCGGGGCGTGGATCGGCCCGGAGAGGCGGAGCATGTCCGCGGCGCCCGCCTGGCCGGCCAACGGAACCTCAAGGAGGCGATCTCGACGCTCGCCGAGGCGGTCGCCGCGGGGGCGAGCCAGGCCGAGCCTCTTCGCGCCGACCTCGAACGCCTGCTCGCCAAGACCGGGCAGCTCAGGGGCGCTCCGGCTCCTTGAGCTCGAGGTCCGCCGGGTGACCGGGGGCTCCGGAGTGCTGCACCACGGAGAGCTCACGTACAGCTTCGTGGCCCGTGTCGCGCCCCCATTCACCGGCACGCCAGGCCGCCGAGGCTAGCGGTTGGCTGGGCGGCCCACCTGGATGGGTCCCCCGCGCTGAACGGCGCGCTGATAGGCGGGACGGGCGTACAGCCGCTCCAGGTAGGGGCCCAGGGGGGCGAAGGACTCCAGGAGCCCCGACGGCCGTGCCGCTTCCAGCACGAAGCTCATCTGGATGTCGGCGGCGCTGAAGGTGTCGCCCAGCAGGTAGTTCCCCTTCTCCAGCGTTCCGGAGATGTAGCCCAGGTGGTTCTTCATCTCGCTGGAGATGCGCGGCATGAGGGGCGCGGCCGCCTCGCCCAGGCGTCCCATGTAGATTCCCATGATGAACGGCAGCATGGCCGAGCCCTCGGCGTAGTGCAGCCAGTGCACGTAGGTGTCGTACTCGGCCGAGTCCGGTGCGGGCGCCAGCCGTCCCTTTCCATGGTGGCGCACCACGGAGTCGATGATGGCACCGGACTCGGCGAGGACCCGTCCGTTGTCCTCCAGCAGCGGGGACTTGCCGAGCGGATGGATCGCCTTGAGCTCGGGAGGCGCGAAGCCCGTCTTCGGGTCGCGCGGGTAGATGACGATCTCGTAGTCGAGTCCCAGCTCCTCCAGGAGCCAGAGGATGCGCTGCGCGCGGGAGTTGACCAGGTAGTGCAGCTTGAGCATGGGCGCAGGATCGCTCAGATCGCACGGCCTCTCACAAGGCCGTTTTTCAGACGGCTGTGGGAGAGGCCACCCTTCCCCGGTCAATCCAGCGATCAGGGAACGAACTTCCAGCTCCGCGTCACCGCGGGCTGGAAGCAGTGGACATGGACGGTGGTGGCGCTGGGCACCTCCTGGATGACTCCCGCCCCGTAGCCCCGCGCCTGGCACCACCTGCTGACCTCCAGCCGCGATTCCCCGGAGGTGAGGTTGCCCGCGTTGGTGACGGACCCGATCTGCGACCGGGCCACATCCTGGATGAGCCCCGAGTTGAAGCAGCCCACCCACGGCCGGGAGGTCATCTCGAAGAGCATTCCAGTCGTCCACCCCAGGCCCTGGCACCACCGGTGCGTGGCGGCGGTGCAGTCAGTGGACATGGAGAACCGCTCGTCGGTGCAGCCCGGGTGACGGCGCGCCAACTCCTCGAAGGTCACCCCCAGGCTCTGGTGCTGGATGGGCGCACACGCCACGCCGGCCTCCGTGGTGGTGGCGGAGGCGGGAACGCCCAGCAGGGAGATGGGCGGGCGGTTGCCGATGACCTGCTGGAGGGTCTCGTAGAAGTTGGTGGCGCTGCTCAGCGCGTCATCCGCCCCGCGCTGGGCGCAGACGCGGTGCATGGCCACGGCGCACGCCTGCGAACCCAGCGCGGACAGGCTGTTGCAGGACGGGTGCTGCTGACTCATGACGAACTGGCCCCCGGTGGGCTCTTCCTGGATGGCGGCCTCCTTGCAGTCCGCTCCGTGCGTCGTCAGGCAGATGCTGCGGTTGGAGCGGGCATTCGTGAAGAGGCGCACCTCGTCGATGAAGCCCTTGAACGAGCCCTCCCCGTTGGCCGGGCAGCTCTGGGTGTCGAGGTTCGGACCCGCGCCCACGAAGAGCGTCCCCGTGCCCAACCGGAGCGAGCCGGGGGCGTTGGGCAGCGCGCGTCCCGTGGCCTGGCCGTTGATGTACTCGCCGAACTGTCCCGTGACTCCATCCCAGGTGTAGGCCAGGTGCGTCCAGACGCCCTTGGGCAGCGGCTGACTGAATCCCAGGCGGACCCGCTGTCCGTTGATCACGAACGACATGTGCACCGCGCCGTTCGCCTCGTAGATGAGATCCAGGCCCCCGGACTTCGCCAGCAGGTAGCGGTAGGGATTGCCGGTGCAGCCCTGGTTGATGGCGGCGTCCGGGCGGATGGCGAGCTGCACGGTGAAGCCCCGCACGGTGGCCCCGACACCTGGAATGGTGTTGGTGGCGTCGGTCAGGTTCACGGTGGCGGCGCCGCCGCCGGGGAGGACGAGCGCCTTGCCCTTGCCGTGCGGCTCCCACAAGGAGCCCGAGGGCGGCTGCGTCACGTCGTTCTTCGCGGAGATCTGCGCCGTGCCCACGAGCGTGCCCGTGTAGAAGCGGCCCGCGCTGTCGGGCGTGCGCGTCAGATCATACGTTCCCGTCCGGGTGACCATCTCGTTCATGGGCAGGAAGAGCAGCTGGAAGGGATTGAGCAGCTCTCCCAGGTCCACCTCGTTGTAGTCCGCCGTGTTGCTGCCGAAGAGCGAGAGCACGTCGTGCGTCTTGGTGACGGGGAGGAAGCGGGTCTCGTTGCTCGAGCCCGGCGGGAAGTTCTGGGAGGGGGCGCGCTCCTGCTCGAAGTTCCACATGGGGCCCGAGTAGAAGAGGTGCGCGATGTCCTGCCGGTCGGTGTTGAGGCTCCCGTCGATGTGATGGGCGATCCACCCCGTGTCCGCGCCAATCAGGCTGATGGCCTCACGGCGTCCGCCCGCGGCCCCGGTGAACCCGACGGCGGCATAGAGGACGTTGCGGCCCTCGTGGTCCACCCAGGGATAGGCGGCGCGAATCAGATTGCCGCCCGCCACGGTGTCACCGAAGTCCTCGCCGGTGGCCGCCTTCATCCGCTGCCAGGCCATGGGGTAGCGCTTGAGACCCGGGTTGGGGTCGTTGAACATCATGGACAGGGGCCGGGGCTCACTCCAACCCGTGGCGGCGCAGGGGGTGGGGTTGTAGCTGTACATCAGGTAGTCGATGGAGCCGTTGTTGAGGGGACCGCCCTGGAAGAGGAGCAGCCGCCCGTCGGAGGTCATCGTCGGCTCGATGCCCATGATGGGGGCGCCCGAGACGGTCTTCAGCTCCTCCAACGGCCCCGTGGAGAAGGAGGCGATCTCCGCCTGGACCGTGAAGGGCTGGCTGACCCGGACATCCGCGGTGCGGCGGCGGAAGCGGTTCGGGCCGTTGAACATCATCGAGTCGAAGATGTAGGGCTGGTAGACGGCGACGCCGCTGCTGAGCGTGTAGGGCTGCGCCGGGTTGA
The DNA here is from genome assembly GCF_057119385.1 of Archangium sp. NCBI lineage: Bacteria > Pseudomonadati > Myxococcota > Myxococcia > Myxococcales > Archangiaceae > Archangium > Archangium sp. Next base: position 28,181 of record NZ_DBNGVP010000103.1, read on the forward strand.
GGAAGCAGAAGGCCAGCGCGTTCTCCCCGTTCCGCACCTGGATGGTCTTTCCGGGAGAGAAGGCGCTCGTGAAGCCCGGCTTGCCCTCGGCGTCGTACGTCACCGCCTCGGGCCGGAACACGCGGGCCCTCCAGGTCGTGGTCGTCGTCGCCTGATCCTCTCCCACGTTGCCGATGAAGATCCGCCCATCGAGGCTCGAGGTGTGGCCGTTGGAGCCAAAGGGCGTGGAGATGCGTGTATTCACCAGCGAGGGTCGCGTCGCCGCGGCCGCCTCCGTCGCGGACAGCGCGAGTCCCAGCAGGGGGACGAGGAGGCGTGACAGCGAACGAGAACAGGGCCAGGGGAGGGGAGGGCTCATGCGGGGTTCCTTGGTTTGAAAGCCCGCCATAACAGATTTTCAGGATTTTCACTCTCAGTTGTTGTATTTCTGGATTTTCTTGATTTAATGAGGATAGCCTGGATTCTGGTGATTCTGTGTTCTGGAGGTGTCCTTTGAGCTTGAAGGTGCTGATGCGTTCTTCCGTGGGGGCGCTGTGGGGCGGAATGCTGCTGGTGGCTTGTGGTGCTCCCCCCGAGGCCGAGCCGGCGGCACCCGAGGAGCCGTTGGGCCGCCAGGAAGCGAGGCTGTGCGCCAGCGTGGACGTCACGACCCTCACCCTGACGGGCCTCAGCTCCTACCAACGCGAGCTGGCCGGCAGTGGCGAGTTCGCCGTGTCCACCTCCGCCAACGCGGCGCGGTTGGAGTACTACGTCGATGGCCGCCTTCGCAGCTCCGAGGATCGCACCGGCATTTCCGGCTCCTGGTACTTCAGTGGCCGGGGGATGACCTGTGGCCTGCACACCTTCGAGATGAAGGTCTACCCGATGGTGGTGGACAGCAATGGCAATCGGACCACCTGCTGGGAGAGCGTCAGGGTGCTGACCCAGTCCGTCGCCGAGACCTGCCCGCTGTCCGCCAGCGAGATGAACTCGGCGAGGCTCCGGGAGAACGGCACCGTGTGGGCCTGGGGAGACAATTACTACGGTCAGGTGGGAGATGGGACGATGGGCGCGCCGCGCTCCGCGCCCGTGCGGGTGGTAGGGCTCAGCGGTGTGGTCGCGCTCTCCGCGGGCAGCAATCACATGGCGGCGCTGAAGCAGGACGGCACCGTGTGGACCTGGGGCTCCAACGCCGTCGGACAGCTCGGGAATGGGAACACCGCCTCGCGTCTGCTGCCCGTGCAGGTGCCGGGCCTTGGCGGTGTCTTCGCCATCGCCGCGGGGGGCTATCACACGCTGGCGCTGAAGCAGGATGGCACCGTGTGGAGCTGGGGCCATAACGGCCCTGGCCAGCTCGGGGACGGGACGACCCAGCTGCGCACGGCGCCGGTGCAGGTGACGGGCTTGTCCGAGGTGCTCGCCATTGCCGCGGGCGAGCATTTCTCGTTGGCCTTGAAGCGGGATGGCACCGTGTGGGCCTGGGGCTACAACAGCTCCGGCCAGCTCGGGGATGGAACCACCCTCAACCGCTCCACGCCGGTCAAGGTGGCGGGTCTCGCCAATGTGTCCGACATCTCCGCGGACGGGACCCACGCCCTGGCGATGAAGCAGGACGGGACCGTGTGGGCCTGGGGCTCCAACGCCTCCGGCCAGCTCGGAGATGGAACCACCCTCAGCCGCTCCACGCCGGTGCAGGTGGCGGGGCTGGGCAACGTCGTCGCCATCGGCGCGGGGGCGCTCCACTCGGTGGCGCTGAAGCAGGATGGCTCCGTGTGGAGCTGGGGCCACAATGGCTCCGGCCAGCTCGGGGATGGAACCACCCTCCAACGCTCCACGCCGGTGCAGGTGACGGGCCTGGCCAGCGTCGCCTACATCAGTGCGGGTGGCCTTCATACGCTGGCGATGAAGCAGGACGGCACCTTCTGGAGTTGGGGCGGCAATGACTACGGCCAGCTCCGGGACGGGACGTTCTCCTCGCGCAACGCGCCCGTGCAGGCGGTGTTCAGCTCCCTCTCCGAGAGCGCCGCGGGTGATGCCCACTCGGTGGTGTTGAAGCAGGATGGCACCGTGTGGACGTGGGGAGGCAATGGCTCCGGCCAGCTCGGCAATGGGACGCTCACCAGCCGCGCCACGCCAGGGCAGGTGGGGGGCCTGGACAATGTGCTCGCCGTCGCCGCGGGCGCGAGTCACACGGTGGCGCTGAAGCAGGACGGCACCGTGTGGACGTGGGGCAACAATGGCTCCGGCCAGCTCGGGGATGGAACGACCCTCAACCGTGCCACGCCGGTGCAGGTGGGGGGCCTGGGCAACGTCATCGCCGTCGCCGCGGGCGAGAGCCACACGGTGGCGCTGAAACAGGACGGCACCGTGTGGGCCTGGGGCCACAACGGCTCCGGCCAGCTCGGCAACGGAACGAATGCCCAGCGCAGCACGCCGGGGCAGGTGGCGGGCCTGGGCAACGTCATCGCCATTGCCGCGGGCATCTTCCAGACGGTGGCGCTGAGGCAGGATGGCACCGTGTGGGCCTGGGGCTACAACATCTACGGCCAGCTCGGGGATGGGACCACCACCAGCCGCTCCCTGCCCGTGCAGGTGCCGGGCCTCGGCGGCGTGCGCGCCATCTCCTCGGGCAACTACCACACGGTGGCACTGAAGCAGGATGGCACCGTGTGGGCCTGGGGCTTCAACAACGATGGCGAGCTCGGGGATGGGACCACCACCAGCCGCTCCCTGCCCGTGCAGATGCGGGGCCCTGGCAGCATCATCTCCATTGAAGGTGGCAACTACCACACGACGGCGGTGCGGTTCGATGGCACCGCCTGGGCTTGTGGCGCCAATGGCTCTGGCCGGCTCGGAGATGGGAGCACCCTCAACCGCTCCCTGCCCGTGCAGGTGACGGGCCTCGGTGGCGTGTTCGCCCTCGACGGAGGTGGCTCCCATTCGCTGGCGCTGAAGCAGGATGGCACCGTGTGGGCCTGGGGCCTCAACAGCTCCGGACAGCTCGGGGATGGGAGCACCACCAGCCGCTCCCTGCCCGTGCAGGTGGCCTCAGCTCAATAGGGCTGCTCGACCGAGTACTCCTTGCAGTAGAAGAAGTTGCTGAGCTCCGTGGATTCCATCCCCGTGCTGTCGCGCACCTTGAATTGGATCTGCACCTGGGCGTCTTCCAGGGAGGCGTAGAGGGGCGCCTCGCAATAGAAGACATGGCTCCAGGAGCCCTCGTACCAGGGCATGCTCACGTACGGCTCGGGGATGTGATTGAACCGGTTCACCTGCTGCCAGACAGGGGTGTGGGAGCCGGTTCCTCCCCAGGCGGAGCCCGTGCAGGTGACCTGCTGCATGTTATTGCGCTGGCACTGGACGGAGGCGGAAGGGCAGGCCTGGGAGAAGGTGCTCGAGACGACGCGCGGGCCTTGCGCCGTGCACGTGGTGCGATTGCCATTGCTGTCGATGACCATGGGCCAGGCGCGCACCTCGAGGGTATGCGTGCCGCAGGCGATGCCGGAGCTGCTGTGATTCCAGGTGCCCGTGGGGGAGGCCATCTCGGACCAGGCCTGCCGTTGGCCGTCCACGTAGTACTCCAGGCGGACACCATTGGCGAAGGTGGACACCGCCCAGTTGCCCGCGGCGCCCAGCTCGCCCCCGTAGGAGCTGGCCCCCGCCAGGGTGAGCGAGGTGACGCTCAGGCCCGCGCACATCGCGGACTCCACCTCGCCCGGTGTCCCTTCAGGGGGAAGGGACGTTGACTCCAGGGGGGCACCGCAGGCGCCGAGCAGCAGCGTGGACAGCAGGAAGGGGCGGATTCGGAGGGGGGCGAGGGGCATGGGTTTGAAAATACCATCAAATCCAAGGCGTGCTGGGGCCTCGGGCCGGGCCTGATAAAAGGAGCGCCATGTCCACTCCGTCCACAGCCGTCCTGCTCGAGGTGGAGGGTGCCGTCGCCACCCTCACGCTGAATGATGCCGCCCGCCGCAACGCGATGACCCCCGAGCTCGGGGAGGCGCTGCGGGGCCGGGTGGCCGAGCTCCAGCAACGCTCCGACGTGAGGGCCGTCGTCCTCGCGGGGGCCGGCGGAGCGTTCTCCGCGGGGGGAGATCTCCAGATGCTCGAGCGGCTGCGCCGGGTGTCCTCGGAGGAGTCGCGCACCTTCATGCTCGACTTCTACGCGCGCTACCTCAGCGTGCTGGACCTGCCGGTGCCCACGGTGGCCGCGGTGGAGGGCGCGGCGATTGGTGCCGGGCTGTGCGTGGCGCTCGCGTGCGACCTGTGTGTCGTGGCGGAGGACGCGAAGCTGGCGCTCAACTTCGTCCAGCTGGGCCTGCACCCGGGCATGGGGGCGACGTACTTCGTGCCGTGGAGGGCGGGCGCGCAGCGGGGCGCGGAGCTGCTGCTGACGGGCCGCCGCTTCGATGGGCGTGAGGCGGTGCGGCTCGGGCTGGCGCTCGAGGCGGCGCCAGAAGCCGAGGTGCTCGCGCGCGCCCGGAAGCTCGCGGCGCAGGTGGCAGCGAATGCGCCGCTGGCCACCCGCGCGCTCAAGCGCAGGCTGGCCCCGGACCGGGCCGCGCTCCAGCGGGCCCTGGAGGAAGAGGCGCGTTTCCAGGCGGAGAGCTACGGGAGCGAGGACCTGGGCGAGGGGCTCGCGGCCGCGGCGGCGCGCAGGGCTCCCGTCTTTCAGGGGCGCTGAGCGTCACGGACGCCGCGCTCCGGGGAGGATCGCCTCCATGCGTGTCCCCTGGGGCGAGGTGCTGAAGCGCAGCGTCCCCCCGAGCGCCATGGCACGGTGGCGCAGGTTGCGCAGGCCCCCACTGCTGCGCTCGAGGGCGCCTTCCGGCAGTCCGCACCCGTCGTCCTCCACCACCACGCGGAGCTCCTCGTGCCCGCTCAGGCGCACCGTCACCGTGCGCGGATGCGCATGGCGCACGGCATTGCGCACCGCCTCCTGGACGATGCGCACCACCTGCAGCCGCGCCTCTCCCGGCAGCACCGTGCCAGCGGGTGCCCCCTCATCGAAGAAGCGCAGCACCACCTGCTCGCCGCACAGCTCCAGGCAGCGCCCCCGCAGGTGCGCCACCAGGGACTCCCAGTCCTGACTCTCCGCGCGCAAGGCCCACACCACGCTGCGCAGCTCGTCCGTGCCCTGGCGGATGCGCTCGGCGAAGCCGGAGAGCTCCTCGGCGCGGCCTCCTTCGCCCAGCCGGGCTTCCAGCGTGCGCACGCTCCACAGCAGCGCGCTCAACTCGCTGCCCACCCCGTCGTGCAGATCCCGGGCGATGCGTGCCCGCTCCTCGTGCACCAGCAGCTCGGCCACCCGCGCCTGCAGCCGCTCCCGTTCCGCCACCATGTCGCGCAGCTGCGCCGCCGCCCGGCTGAGCGTCACGTACACCAGGCCCCCCATCGCGCCCGTCCCCACGCACACGGCCGCCGCTCCCGCGTCCTTGCGCGCCACCCAGAAGGCGGCACCCAGCACCGTGGGGCCTCCGGCCAGCAGCACGGTGTTGTACAGGCGCGCGCTTCCGGTGCCGGCCGTGTGGAAGACGAGCGCGAAGTACAGCACCCAGAAGGGACTGCTCGCGTTGCCCGAGGCCCACACCAGGTACAGCTCACCGCCCACCCACACGGCCGTCTCCAGCCAGTTGAGGAGGCGGTAGGTCCACGCGTGGCGGCCCGCCCCGTGGAAGGCGAGCGTCGCCCCCAGCGACACCGTCATGAAGAGCAGCATCACCGGCCCCGTGTCTCCCAGCCGCACGCCCAGCAGCGGCCCCAGGCCGGGCACGAGTGGAGACGCCGCGACCAGTCCGGCCAGCAGCAGCAGCCCCGAGGCCAGCAGCGGCGAGCGCATGGCCGCGTGCATCGGCGGATCCATCCCTGGCACGGGGGGCGTCACCTCGGGGATACCAGCCCCCGGCGCAGTGCGACGGCGGTGGCCTCGGCCTTCGAGCGCACCTGCAGCTTGCGGTAGAGGCTCTTCACGTACGTCTGCACCGTGCCCAGCCCCATTCCCAGCCGCTCGGCCACCCCGGCATACGCCAGCCCCTGGGTGAGGAGCTGCAACACCTCGCGCTCCCGGGGGGTGAGCTCCTCGCACCCCGCGCCGGGCGGCGGCCGGGAGAAGCTCTCCACCACCTTGCGCGCCACCGCGGGCGTCATCGGCGCGCCCCCCTCGGCCGCCTCCCGCACCGCCCGCGCCAGCCGCTCGGGCGGCATGTCCTTGAGGAGGTAGCCCCGCGCTCCCGCCTTCAACGCCCCGAAGATGCTGTCCGCGTCATCGAAGCTGGTCAGCGCCAGCAGGCACGCCTCCGGCAGCAGCCGGCTCAGCGCCGCCATCAGCTCCGTCCCCGGCCGGTCCGGCAGCCCCAGATCGATGAGCCCCACCTCGAACTCCAGGCCCCGCTCCACCAGCGCCAGGGCCTCCCCCACGCTCTCGCAGTCCCCCACCACCGACATGCCCCCGCTCTCCCACGGCACCGCCTGCAGCAGCCCCCGCCGGACGCGTGGATCGTCCTCCACCACGAGGACGCGAACGGAACGCTGACTCATCCGAGGTGACGACATGGTCCTCCCATGAACATGGTATGCCAGGAATTCCTGTTTATCAATACAGTCGGACTCGAAACATACCGCGAGAGGGCACTTTCCCGCCTCCCTCCAGGTACCGGCCCCCACCGGCGCCTTCCCGACGTGGAGAGACACACATGAACTGGATGAAGGGCTTCACGAGGACACCTCACGCCGTGCTCATGGGGTTGGCGCTGCTGCTCACCGCGGACAGCGCGATGGCCGATTGCACGTACACCGTCAAGGGCAAGCTGGCCGTGCAGCATCAGCTCCCGGAGCTCGTCACTGCCCATGGCACCTCGCCGCTCAAGGGCGTGAAGGTGCAGATCTCCGGCAAGGCGAAGGTGCTGGGCGTCTGGGGCTGGTACGCGGTCTGGGACGAGGTGACGACGAACTCGCTGGGGGAGTTCTCGTTGACGCAGACCAAGGCCTGCTACGACCACCGCTACAAGATCGAGGTGAAGTTCCAGAGCGACGACCTGGAGGTGCGGCACGAGACGTCCACGTCCTCCACCACCAAGGTGAAGTGGTACCTCATCTTCGAGGACGAGACGGTGGATCACGGCCCCGGCACGCTGGACGTGGGGACGAGGACCTTCTCGCCCACCGGCGCGCGCGACCTGAACCTCCAGGAGGCGCGTGATCACGCCGACATCTGGGTCGCGTACCAGAAGGCCATCGAGAAGATCAACGGCTACGGCCCGGATCGCGCCTTCACCTCGCAGATCCGCGTCAAGTTCCCGCACAACAGCGACGTGGTCTCCGACACCGTCGAGGCCAGCTACGCCAACCCGGCCACGCAGGTCATCTACATCTTCGAGAGCCACTTCAACATCAGCACGCTCTATCACGAGCTGATGCACGTCTGGGCCTACCAGCACGTGAGTGGCGAGCTGGGCCTGGCCTGGGAGCTGATGGAGAACGGCAGCACGCACGGCCTGGTGGACGAGCCCTGGGTGGCATTCCACGAGGGCTTCGCCGAGTACGGCAGCGACAAGCTCCAGCAGATCATCTTCGGCGAGACGCCGCGGCTGCCCTACAACCGCGAGCGGCTGACCCGCGGCATCGGTGGCACGCCGCTGACGAGCCTCAGCCTGGTGCAGCGCCACGACATGGGCTGGTGGTCGGCCTTCCACATCATGACCACGGCCAACCTGGACGACTACACCTTCAAGACGGCCTGGACGGGCGGCACGGCTTCCACCCCCACCTATATCGTCCCGAGGGATCCGTCTCCCATCCTCTACAGCTGCAACCCGCCGTCGCTCACCTTCGCCCAGGTGCTGAAGGTCTTCCTGGCCAACTCCACCGCCGGCTACCCCAACAACCTCACGAAGGACGAGATGCTCGTGTCCCGCTTCTACGATCGCGCCGCCGACGTCCTCACCGACCTGTCCCTCGCCGACAGCGACTCGTTCCTGGATCTGTTGAATCCGGCGGGCACCACGCAGCCGCTCAACGAGTTCTGCTCGCCCATCCTCACCCCGCTCCCGTAACGGAGGAAGACATGCGCTTCGAACGGAGCTCGATAGGGTTTCTCTCGGCGGTGGTGCTGGCCCTGGGGCCGGGCTGTGGTCAACCGGAGCCCGAGTCCCCGGAAGCCCCCGGGGAGCAGCAGGGCACGCGCACCTCCGCCCTGAGCTACCCCAATGGGAGTAGCCGGACCGTGGTGTCCAAGCGGGTGGTCTCCAAGGATGGCTCGGGCAACTACCAGGCCGCGCCGGGCTTCGAGCAGTTCCGCGCGGCCGGTGCACCGGATGGAGATCTCCACAACATCCGGATCGCCGAGGTGGATGCGCCCCTCACGCGCGAGGCGCTCGTCGTGATGTCGGCCGGCCAGAAGATCTCCAGCAGCGGGCACAACAGCGGGGTGACGGGGCAGGGGGCGAGCTGGGACGCCACCTGTGATGCCGTCTCCTGTCCGAACGTGACGCTGGATGGCCGCTCGCTGGCGATGAAGCTGCGCACCCTGGGCTGGTTCCCCACGGGCTCCACCTACCTGGCCGTGGTCAACGACAACAACTTCGATCACCTGTTCGACAGCGGGAAGAAGCAACAGCTCGTGAATGGCTTCGTGGGCTGGCTCCAGGCGCAGGTGCGCCCCGAGACGCGGTCCATCTACCTGGCGGGCAGCTCGCGCGGAGGCTGCCTGGTGATGCGCATGGCCCAGGCGCTGCGCGCCAACCCGGCCTACGACGGCATCGATCTCTACGTGTCGTCGTTCGACGGGGTGTGCAAGTACAGCCAGGGCGAGCTGGGCACGTTCGGGGAGAAGATCAACAACCCCGTCCGCCCCTGGGGCACGTTCTACGGCGGCTGGGCCACGGATCTCTCCGCGCAGTTCCCCCGGAAGGGGCGGCTGCGCATCTACCACATCGCGGGTGGGGAGGAGGTGGCTCCGGCCTCGGGGATCCGCGCCTTCTCGGCGTACTCGGGCAGCTCGCCCCCGTCGACGGGCAGCGACCTCGACTGGGGTTGGTACAAGCAGACCTGGGTGCGCTGGCAGCACAAGGAGATCGGCAACCCCTACACCGAGCCCAGCACGTCGGATCAACCGCGCGTGATCTCCGAGACCCTCGACGCGCAGCTCACCTGGCTCGATGGCTTCCTGTGAGGGTCCAGGAGGGCGCGCTCATCCGGATTTCAGTCAACAGTGGCGCTACACGGGAGACACATGAAAAAGATCGTCATGCTGATGATGTTGGTCCTGCCCGCGGGGGCCCATGCCTTCATCAATCAAATCACCAAGCTGAATTCCGATTCGAACCGGCAGCTGTCGTTCTGTGGCAAGAGCTACGACTTGACCGGCGTCACGAGCTGCAGCGCCTCGGCCGTGACGAACCTGCTGTCGCAGATCCGGACGGATTACGGGACCTTTGGCATCCAGTACAATCCGCTGACGGGGCAATACAACGCCAACGTCGGCAATGGGTACGATCCGTATTTCTGTGATTGCCCCGATCCCTACATCCTGACGCCGAACTCGCTGGTGGTCTCGTGCACCAACCACGTGACCGGGTCCATCAACGGTCAGCCGAACATCACGGGGGTGATGATGAAGATCGAGGGAGGATGCAGCCAGCGGCCGCCTCCGCCTCCGCCGTGTACGATGGCGACCTGGCGGCACGCGGGGATCGTGGTCAGCAATTACACGTCTCCCACCTACCTGGGACAGATCTCGATGCCCGGGCTGCCGGCGTCGACCCACACGAATCAGTTCGCGGACTGTGCCGCGGCGAGATCCTTCACCGATGCGTGGATCACGGCGAACTACAGCCAGATCGTCCAGATCGTGACGCAGGATGCGGCGTCCGCCGGAGCGTGCCCCGCGGGGACCGTCACGCAGGTCGCCGACAAGAACACGATCCTGAACCAGTGCATGCCCAGCTCCGGCTCGGACCCGCTGGGGGATCTCCGCTTCAGGGTGTGGAGCTACCCCGTGCCCGTCATGTGCTGCATCTAGCCGGGCCCGGGACTGGGCCGCCCGGCGGGGGTTGGATCCCGAGCGGCTCTGGCGCGTGCGCGAGACGCTCCGCGCTCTTGTCAGCCCTCGCCGCGCGGCAGGCGGACGGTGAAGGTGGCGCCCTCTGCCGGACGGCTCGTCAGCTCGATGGTGCCCGCGTGCGCGTTGACGATCTGCCGGCTGATGTAGAGGCCCAGGCCCACGCCTCCGAAGTGCCGGGTGGGCACCGCGCGCTCGAAGCGCCCGAAGATGCGCTTTTGATCCTCCTCGCGGATGCCGATGCCGTGGTCCCGCACCACCAGCACGGCCTGTGAGCCCTCGGCGTGCACGCGGAGGTCCACCGGCTTGCCCGCCCCGTACTTGAGGGCGTTGGTGAGCAGGTTGACCACCACCTGCTCGAGCCGGAAGCGATCCCACTGTCCGAAGACCGGCGGCCCGGCCTCCAGGTGCAGGGGACAGCGGGCGGACTCCGCCTGGGAGCGCAGCCGCTCCATGCTGTCCTGGACGAGCTGGACGAGGTCCACCCGGCTCCGCTCCAGCACCAGCCGGCCGGAGGTGATGCGGGACACGTCCAGCAGCGAGTCGATGAGGCGCGCGAGCTGCTCGCATTGCCGGCGCATGGCCACCGAGCAGCGCCGCAGCCGCTCCATCCCGGAGGGGGTCCCGGCCTGCTCCACCGAGCGTTCGAGCATCCGCTCCTGCAGCAGCAGGGAGGTGAGCGGGGTCTTCAGCTCATGGGAGGCCACCAGGAGGAACTCGTCGCGCAGCAGCACCGCCTCCTCCGCGCGGCCTCGGGCCGCGTTGGCGCGGGCCAGCAGCATGTCGCGCTCGCGGTTGGCCCAGGCCCGCTCCACCGCATAGCAGATGGAGCGCGACAGGATGCTGCCCCTCAGCTCGTCCTTCTCCAGGTAGTCCTGGGCCCCGGCCCGCACCGCGAGCGGTCCGAGCCCGAGCTGCTCCCGGCCCGTCAGCACGATGATGGGCACATGGGGCAGCCGATCCACCGCACGGTTCAGCGTCTCCATGCCCTGGCTGTCCGGCAGGCCCAGGTCGAGCAGCATGACGTCGGGCGGCTCCTGCTCGGCGAGCGCCAGGGCCTTGCGCAGCAGGTCGCACGCGGACAGCGTCCACAACCGCCGCTCCTGGAGATACTCCCGCACCAGGTCGACATCGGCCGGGTTGTCCTCCACCACCAGGATGCGCAGGGGCGTCTCCGCCGGCGTGGTGAGGGGAGCCGGCGGCGGGGTGGCCTGGAGCAGGCCCGACTCCTCCACGTCGTGGGGCGGCAGGCGGACCACCGAGAACCAGAACTCGCCCACATGGCGGACGATCTCGAAGAAATCGGCGAAGCGCACCGGCTTGACGACGTAGCAGTTGGCCCCCAGCCCGTAACTCTTGAGGATGTCCATCTCCGTGTCCGAGGAGCTGAGCACCACCACGGGGATGTGCTTGAGCTGCTGCATCCCGCGGATCGTCTTGAGCACCTCCCGGCCGTTGCGCCGCGGCAGGTTCAAATCCAACAGGATGAGATCCGGCCGGAGGGCATGCTCATAGGGGCTGAGCCGCATCAGGTAGGCCTCGGCCTTCTCCCCATCGTCCACGGACTCCAGGTGCACCAGGAGCTTGCTCTCGGCCAGGGCCTCCCTCGTCAGATCCGCATCGGCGGGGTTGTCTTCGACGAGCAATACCTCGATGGGCCTCATCATGATGGGGCGGCTCCCTGGGAAATGGGCTGGGGCATGTGCCGGGGCAATATGAAATGGATGGAGGTTCCCACCCCCGGTGTCGAGCTGGCCCAGACATGGCCACCGTGGCGCTCCACGATGCGCTTGCAGATGGCCAGGCCCATCCCCGTGCCCGGGTACTCCTGGCGGCTGTGCAACCGTTGGAAGAGCCCGAAGATGCGCTCCAGGTACGGGGGCTCGATGCCGATGCCGTTGTCACGCACCTCGAACTCCCAGCCCTCGGGCAGCTCGCGCGCGTCCACGTGGATCTCCGGGGGCACGGCGCGCCGGAACTTCACGGCGTTCTCGATGAGGTTCTGGAACAACACCTCCAGCTGGCTGGGGAAGGCCTCGAGGGTGGGGAGGGGGGCGGAGGTGAGCCGGGCCTGGGACTCGCTCAGGGCCTGGCGCAGGGAGCTCCGGACGCTCGCGAGCACCTGCTCCAGGTTGGTGGGGACCGGGCGCTGGTTGGCCCGCCCCGCCCGGGAGTAGGCCAGCAGATCCGACACCAGCTCCTGGAGCCGCGAGGCCCCCTCCACCATGTAGCCCAGATACTTGAGGCCCTTGTCGTCGAGCCGCTCACCGTAGCGGTGCCGCAGCAACTCGCCATAGCTGAGCACCATGCGGATGGGCTCCCGCAGGTCATGCGAGGTGACATAGGCGAACTGCTCCAGGTCCGCGTTGGAGCGGGCCAGCTCCTGGTTGAGGTCCGCCAGGGTGTGCGAGCGCTCGCGCAGCAGGGCCTCGGCCTCCTTGAGGCGCTGGATGTCCACGCAGGCGCCGAGGTAGCCCACCAGGCTCTCCCCGGCGAAGCGGGGGACGCCGTGCTCCAGCAGCCAGTGGTAGGTGCCATCGTGGCGGCGCAGCCGGTATTCCAGCTCGAAGGACTGGTGCGCGGCGAAGCTCGTGGCGTGGGACTCGAGGCACCGGCTCCGGTCCTCGGGATGCACGGACGCGGCCCACCCCTCCCCGCGCTGCTGCTCGAGCGTCTGGCCGGTGAAGTCGAGCCAGGGACGGTTGAAGTAGTTGAAGCCCTTGTCCGGCTCCGACATCCACAGGAGCACGGGGGCCGTGTCGGCCATGAGGCGGAAGCGCCGCTCGCTCTCGGCCAGCGCCTGCTCCTGCTGCTTGCGCCAGGTGATGTCCATCACCACGCCGCCCAGGCTGTGGAACACACCGCTGTCCATCCGGGGGGTGGACTGGGTGGCGAGCCAGTGGATGCTTCCATCCGGCCAGCGCACGCGGAACTCGGGCGTGTAGGGGGTCCGCTCGCGCAGCGCCCGGTCGAACTCCGCCGCGATGCGCTCCCGGTCCTCGGGGTGGATGTGCAGGAGGAAGGACTCGCGCCCCCAGTCCTCGGTGGACTGGGGCCAGCCGAAGAGCGCGTCATGGTTGGAGGAGCGGAGCATCCGCTGGCCGCGCACATCCCACTCCCAGATGGCGGCGTGGGCCGCCTTCAGCGAGGCTTGCAGCCACTGCTCGGAGCGCCGGGCACGCTCGGCGTTGCGCTGCCGCTCCTCCGTCACCAGGGCGAGCACCAGGCTGGTGAGGGGCGCGGCCCCGAGGAACACCTGGAGGGAGACGCGTGAGTCTTCCTTCTCCATGCCGCCGAACACCCCGCCCCTGGCCAGCGTCCCGCCCACCGCCAGGGCCCCGAGCAGCAGGTTGCCGAGCACGGTGCCGAAGGAGCCGGTGCGCAGGGCGAGCCACACCAGCAGGGGGAAGACGAGGAAGGGCAGGCTGAACAGGTCCATCCGGAAGGGCCGCCAGAACAGATTCCATCCCAGCCACAGCAGGCAGGCGTAGGACACGGCCATCTCGAGCCGGCGGCCCCAGGTCCGGTGGGGAAGGCCCCGGCGGTCCATCACCACGAGCACGGCCGGGGTCATCAACCAGATGCTGAGCTGATCCGCCGCCCACCAGGTCAGTGCCACGCTCAGGGGCTGGACTCCCGGGGGCCCGAGCAGCAGGAAGGACACGCCCGCCAGCAGGGCTCCCACCGGCGTGGCCAGCAGGCTGGCCAGTCCCAGGGAGAAGAGATCCCTGAACCGATCGAACCGGGGCGAGCTGCCGGCCACGTCCACCATCAGGAAGATGGCCAGGAGCGTCTCCAGGGCATTGGCGAAGCCCAGGGCCAGCGCCAGGAGGGGCGGGAAGCCGGCCAGCAGGTTGGCCCCCATGGCGCCCAGGACGATCCCGGGCCACAACCAGCTGCCCCGCAGGAGCAGCACGCTGAGGGACAGTCCGGAGGCCGGCCACACCACGGCGATTCCATCCGCTCCGAGCGTACGCATGCTCAGCCGGGCCACCGCCATGTAGAACAGGGCGAAGCCCAGCAGTTCCACCCAGCGACTGGCCGGCAGCCCCATCCTGGCCGCCCTCCACCGGGCGCCCCGAAGGGGAAACATGCTGCCAGCTCGAGACATGGAAGCGACGCTCCCTCCCGCGTGCCATGGATTCCAGCTCAACTCTGACCATCGCGGGAGGGCCCTGCCAGTTCGAGGGCTCGCCACCCGTGGGGACCTCTCACGGGAGCGAGGCGCCAGCGGGATACCGCCGCCGGCATCACCTTTCTCCAGGAAGCCACCCCTTCACGGAGGAAACCCCATGAGGAAGCTTGGATACGGACTGCTCATCACCACGGGACTTCTCATCGGACCGCTCGCCGGGGCCCAGGGCACCGGGCAGGCACCGGACCCACGGACGGACGCGCAACAGCACCCCTGCTGTCCACACGGGATGATGGGCGGCGGCCGGATGGGCCCGGGCATGGGCGGCGCGGGAATGAGCTGTCCCCTGCGCGCAATGGCGGACGTGAAGGTGGAGCAGACCCCCACGGGCGCCGTCCTGCGTTTCACCGCGAAGGACCCCGCCCAGGTCGCGGAGGTCCAGAGCATGGTGCAGGGGATGCTGCACTGCATGAGCGGAAGCGGCACCGGACAGCAGGGTCAGCAGCCTGCACCCGGACAGCAGCGGCGCTGACCACGGGGGCGGCGGCCCCGGACTCTGGGGGTGATTCCCGCGGAGGCGCGGCTCAGTGCTCGCGCGGCAGACGGCGACAATACCCACGCGGCGCAGAACACCTTCGTCACCCACCTCATCTCCACGTACCAGCCGGGGATGACGTACACCAACATCACGTGCGGCTACGGCTGCTCGGACCACGCCTCGTGGAACAGCGCGGGCTTCCCGGCCTCGATGCCCTTCGAGGCGACGGCGTACACCCACGTGACGATGAAGGGCACCTGCTAGAAACCCGTTGGAGCTGGTGTGGCCCGGGCCGAGGCCAAAGGCGAGGCGGGCTTCCCAGCGAGGGGGGCTCCAGCTCGAGCCTCCGGAGTCCTGGAGGGACTCCGGGGGCTGCCGCGCCATCTCTCAGTAGAGGTAGTTCAGCGCGACGACGTCGTATTGGCTGAACTCGCCGTTCGCGGTCGAGTTGAAGCAGGAGTTGAAGATCGAGTTCGGATCGCTGACCGGCGTCCCGGGGATGAGGATGGCACCCACGCCCGCGGTTCCCTCGTTGCCGCTCGTGCCGCAGCTGATGGACCGGTCGTAGTAGTCCGTGTGGCGCATGCCGATGGTGTGGCCAATCTCGTGGGTGATGACGTGCTCGTTCACGTCAATGCTGTAGCTCTGCAGGCCGGTGCCGATGTTGAGGGTGCCGTAGGGCAGGCCGCCCGAGGGGAAGCCCGCGGAGCCGCCAGCGCCGGACATGGTCTGCGCGGTGATGTTCGCGGTGCAGCCGGTGGCCGGCCCCCGCGCGAACCAGATGCGCAGCCCCAGGGCGTTGTAGTTCTGGATGGCCAGATCCAGCCCCTGGCTGAGGCGGGCGTAGCTGTTGAACGCGGCGGTGGGATTGATGCAGATCTTCGTCACGCTGGGGCCGACGAGATTGGTCGTACTGTATTGCTCCTGGCTCCCCTCGCCGCGCTGGAGCAGCTCGCGCGACGCCTCGAGGGTCACGTGCGCGTCGTTCCCCACGAACACCTGCCCGTCATGGACCTGGATGTCGCCGGCCGGAAAGCCGGCCTCGCGCAGGTTGGAGACGAGCTCCTGACTCCCGGCCTCCGGGCCGGCTCCGCAGCCGGCCAGCACCGCGCCACAGCTCACCACGAGGACTGCCGCTCGCTTGAACATTTTCATTCTCCCTTGTGTACTGAAGTTGGACGCCGCCGACTCCCTGCCCGCGAGCAACCCTCGGGCCAACTCCCGGGCACTCCGGAAGACAGGGATTTACCAGGCAGGGCGAGGTGGGGCCTGGAGCATGGATGCACCAGCCGTCCTGGGACTTCGTGTAAGGAGTCCTGACCTTTCCTGGTGAATCGCCCGTTGGTGCAAGGGGTTGCGCGCACGCAGCCCGGACCGTCCGGGTCTCGGACGGTGTGCACACCCCAGGCTGTGGGGAGCAACTCCCGCGGGGCCAGCGCAAAGGTTGGCAGGTGGGCTTCCGCGGGCATCCGCACCGGGGAGGCCTACAAGCTGAAGCCCGGCACCTGCCCTGGCGTGGAGCGGTGGGTGGTCGTCCCGTTGCCGAGCTGGCCGTAGAGTTTGTCGCCCCAGCCCACACCCGCACCGGCGTGTTGCGTGGAGGGGTCGGGCCCGCGCAGCTCGGCGACGCTCGGCTTGCCGTCGACGGAGTACTCCACCCACATCGCGTTGGCTCCGCCCGACACCGCCCACGGTCCACTCGCCCCCATCACCCCTTGAGATGCAGCGCCGCATGAGCGGAAGCGGCACCGGGCAGCAGGGGCGCTGACCACGGAGTGCGCTCCTTCCAAGGCGCCTCCTCCGTCGCGGCCCCGGACTCAAGGAGGGAGCGCTCCGAGCACCGCGTGCACGCCGCCGCGCTGGCGCAGCCACACCAACGCCTCTCCCCGCGCGGGCAGCGCACGCAGCACCGGGGTGGTGTGCGCCTCGTCCGTGCCCGCGTGTGCCACGGTGGGCGTGCTCCAGCCCTCGGCCTCACGCACCGTGCGGTGGAGCGCGGGCATGCCCTGCACGGGCGCGCTCCACACCACGCGCAGCGCCCCCCGCGCATCCAGCGCGGCGGTGGGCGTGCGTGCGGGCGCGGGGCTCCCGGCCACCGGCTCCGCGGCGCTCCAGCCGCCGTCCGTGAGCGTCGAGGCCCATAGCCGCGCGCCGCCGTCCTCCACCCACACGAAGCTCGCGCTGCCGTCCGTGGCGAGCGCCCAGTCGTCCCGGCCCGCGAGGACGCCGAGCCGCACGGGCGCGGACTGCCAGCGTCCGTCCGGCCCCGTCCACTGGTGCTCGAGGATGAGGGCGTCCGAGGACACGAGCTGGCGCGCCCACGCGGCGTGGAGCCGGCCGGTGCCGTCGTAGGCCGCGCGCGGCCCGCGCACGTCGCCGTCCAGCTCCGCCTGCAGCACCTCCGCGTCCTGAATCACCATCGAGTCCCTGGGGAACCACCAGCTGCCACGCGTCACCAGCGTACGCCCCACCGAGCCCAGCCACACCAGCGCCACGTCGAGCCGCTCCTCCGAGCCGTGCAGCGCGAGCGCCGCCTCGGGATTCGCCGAGGTGCCCATGGGCAGTTCGGCGCGCGGGTCCCCATCTGGCCGCAGCAGCTGGACGAAGTGGTCGAAGCGGGCGCTGAGCGTGTTGAAGGCGGCGAAGGCGACGGCCGCGTGGCCCCCGGCATCCAGCGCGACGCCGGTGAGCCGCGTGTCCGGCAGCTCGCCCTCGTTCAGCAGGAACTGGGGCGCCTGCCACCCCGTCCCCGGCCGGAAGTGGGCCACCGCGAGCCCCTGCGCGGGCGTGGCCCAGGCCGCCAGCGCGTGGCCCGAGGCATCCGCCGCCACGAGCGGATGTGTCCAGGCCCGCAGGCCGCCCACGTCCAGCCGCACCAGGGGCTCCCACCGCGCCTCGGCCAGTACGTAGCGGCGCGCCCACACCTCGCCGCCCGCGCCGAAGACCACCAGCACGTTGCCCGCCCCATCCACCGCCACGCTGGGCGCGCCGGCATCCCGGTGCGCCGTGTCCTCCTCCGGGTGGCTCAGCCGCTCGGCGGGCGGCGCCGCGCAGTGCGTGCCGTCTCCTCCCGTCCCGGCGCCGCCCCCACACGCCGCCACGGCCAGCCCCAGTGCCGCCACCACCCAGCCCTGCCATCGCCTGATCGCCATCTGTGCTCCCTCCCGAGCCGCGGGACCGGGGGGTGCACCGTGCCCCCCCTCTCAGTGCCCATGATGCCGTTCTGGGAACCTCGACGCGCGAGGCCCCGTCCGCTTACAGGTGTTCCTGTCCGTGCCCGCCCACCGCGCGTGGGCTGGAGCCGCTCACTCGCGTAGCAGACGGCCGCCACCCACCAACGGGGCGGTGATGCCGCCCTGGCGCAGTGCATGCCAGAACGTCACGGCGTTGATGCTGAGCAGCGGCAGGCCGAGGCGGGGCTCCAGCCGTTCCGCGACGTCCACGAAGCTCATGTTGGTGCCGCACTGCACGACGGCGTCGAGCCGGTTCTCCTTCGTGGCGAGCAGCTCGAGCACCGCGCGCTCCTTGGCGGCGTCGGGCACGTGCGCGATGTGCTGCGCGTTGGCGCAGGCGAAGCCCACGCTCGAGACGACCTCGAAGCCCAGGTCCTCGAAGAGGCGGCGGGCGTTCTTGTTCCCCTGGCGGTCGAACGGGGTGAGCAGGCCGATGCGCTGGGCTCCCACCGCGCGCAGCGCCGCGGAGGCCGCGTCGTGCCACGTCGCCCACGCCAGCTTCGTGCGTGACGCCGCGCTGGCCAGGGTGGCCCGAATGGGCTCGAGCCCGTACAGGATATGCTCCATGCTCATGGCGAGGATGAATGCGTCGGGCTCCGCGAGCAGGGCCTGGTCGATGGCCGCGCCGAGCCCTCCGACGAACTGGCGGCGGTAGGCGTCGAGATCGGCTTCGGTGCGCAGCACCGGGCGTGGGGTGGACACCGGCGTGGCGTGCAACCCCACGCCGTCGAGCGCCGCCCGGTTGTCGAGAATCAGCCGCCACAGCTCGTGCTCGACCGTGGTGTTCGTCGCGGGAAGGAGCACGCCGAACTTCCTGCGATGGCTTCGGACGTTGGGGTAGCGCACCGCGGGGTCGATGCCGAACGGGCCCAGGTCGCGCCCATCATGCACCACGCCGGCCGGGCCCAGGGCCGGCACGGGGCCCTTGCCGGGAGCGGAGGGCGCGGGCTCCGGCTGGATGCGCACGGCCGGGGCCGCTCGCCGGAGCACGGGATGGCTCCACGAGAACCCGAGCCCCACCGCGCTGACGATGAGATCCCTGCGGGAATTCATCGCGCCCCTCCCGCGGCGTCGCGCCCGGCGAGGCGCCCGGGCGAGGGGCAGTGCGGCGTGGTTGCAAGGGGCGTCGTGGGTTCGTTCATGGCCCTCACGGTAGGAGCCCGACGAATCAACGACAATCGGCCATCCCCTTGACTCATCATCAATGATTCGTTGCTAATCCAGCCATGAACGTCTTCGAGTGCATGCGGGCCTTTCGCGCGGTGGCCGAGGTGGGCAGCTTCGCGGGGGCGGGCCGCTCGCTGCGCATCACCACCGCGTGGGTGAGCGCCCGTGTCGCCCAGCTCGAGGAGCACCTGGGCGTGCAGTTGCTGGTGCGCACCACGCGGCGGGTGGCGCTCACCGATGCGGGGCGCGTGTACCTCGCGCGCTGCGCGCAGCTCCTCGACGACCTGGAGGAAGCCGAGCGTTCGGTCATCGATCTCGAGTCATCGCCTCGTGGGCGTCTGCGCATCACCGCGCCCATGTCCTTCGGACTGGTGCGGGTGGCGCCCCTGCTGGCCCCCTTCATGGCCGCCTGCCCGGAGGTGCGGCTCGACGTGGTCTTCAATGACCGCTTCGTCGACCTGTTGGAGGAAGGCTTCGACGTCGCGGTGCGCATCGCGGCGAGCCTCGACGACAGCTCCCTCGTCGCGCGCAAGCTGGCCACGGGCGCGCGCGTGCTCTGCGCATCGCCGGGCTACCTGCGCAAGCGAGGCTCCCCGAAGCACCCGCGGGAGCTGGCGGCGCACAACTGCCTGACGTACGCGCTGCACGCGACCCCCGGAAAGTGGGAGTTCACCGGGCCCACCGGGCATGAAGCGGTCTCCGTGCGAGGGCCGCTCCAGCTCAACAACAGCATCGCGCTGTGCACGGCCGCCGAGGGAGGGGCGGGCATCCTCCTCGCGCCCGACTTCGTTGTCGCCGAGTCGCTCCAGCGAGGGCGGCTGGAGCGCGTGCTGGGCGAGTACCACCCCAGCGGCTACCAGGTCTTCGCCGTTTCGCCGCCGACACGGTTCGCGGCGCCGCGCACACGGGCCTTCGTGGACTTCCTGTCGCGGAAGCTCCGCTGAGCCTGGCTCCGTCTTCCATTTCCTGGAGGACACCGATGCCGTGCCGGAGTGAATCCGTGAACCACTCCGCGTGAAACGCGGGACGGTCCTCGTCTCCCAGTTCACAGAAGTGCTCGCGCTCTTACCGCTGGATCGCTCCCTTCCGTTGGGAGTGCTCTACGCTTCCGAGTGGGGGGAACGCTCGGCATGAACATGGGACAACCACCACCCGTTGGGACGACGGGGACCGGCGGTGAGGCGGAAGTCAATCCCGAGAACCAGCGGTTGATCTTCTGGGCCTTTGTTTCCCTGGCCATCTTCCAGGTCATCCTGGTCGTGGACGCCTGGGGACGGTGGACACTGGTGGGGGCGCTGTGCGCGCTCAACGTGGTGCGCGCCTGCATCAACGCCGGGGTGCCTGCCTGGGTGAACCGGAGCGGCCACGACAGGATAGGCACGGCGCTCATGCTGGGCGGCAATCTGCTCATCAGCACGGTGACGTCCGAGCTCCTTCAGTGGAACGCGTTGGGCTGGTGCAACGTGCTCTTCCAGGCGGTCTTCATCAATGGCTTCCGCGAGCGGGAGAACCACTTCGTCCAGCGGCTCGCGCTCGTCATCTTCCTCGCGGTGACGGCCGCGCAGGCGTTTCACGCGGGCTGCGCATTCTCGACGGTGGTTCCGTTCTGCATCGTGGCCTGGCTGCTGTACGTCATCGGAGAGGAGCGCTGCCAGCTGCTGCTCTCGTCATTGGAGGCGTCGCGCGAGAACCACCGGCAGCTCCAGCGGATGCAGGCCCGGCTCGTGGCGCAGGAGAAGCTGTCCAGCCTGGGCATGTTGGCGGCGGGCGTGGCGCATGAGATCAACAACCCCATGGCCTTCGTGACGAGCAACGTCCACGCGCTCTCCAAGGATCTGCAGGAACTGCACCAGCGCCCGGAGGAGCTGCGTGAGTACGTGGAGGAAGTGCTGCCCGCGACGCTCGACGGCATCCGCCGCGTCAATGCCATCGTGGCGGACCTGCGGCGCTTCGCGCGCGATGATCCGGGCACGCCCACCCGTTTCGAGCTCAACGCCGAGGTCTGCTCGGCGCTCCGGCTCTCGCAGGGCGAGCTCAAGGGCCGCTGCGAGGTGCAGGTGGAGCTCGGCGAAGTGCCCCCGCTCGTGGGCCAGGCCCGGCAGATAGGGCAGGTGCTCGTGAACCTCATCGTCAACGCCGCGCAGGCCTTGCCCGAGAAGGGCGGCGTGGTGAAGGTGAGCACCCATGCCGAGCCCGGCGAGGTGCTGGTGCGTGTGCGCGACAACGGCGTGGGCATGTCCGCCGAGGTGCGTGACAAGCTCTTCCAGCCGTTCTTCACGACCAAGCCGGTGGGGCAGGGGACGGGCCTGGGGCTCGCCGTCGCCTACGGCATCATCACCGCGCATGGCGGCCGCATCGAGGTGGAGTCGGAGCCCGGCAAGGGCACGTGCTTCACCGTGCGGCTGCCGAGCGTGGCGATCCTGTCGCCCGAGGAGCCCACCCCCGTCACGCGTCCTCCCCTGGGCGTGCGCAGCGTCTCTCCCGCCTGAGGGGGGCGCGTCTCACCGTTCGCTGCCTCGTAGTCGACGGAGGTGGGCCTCGATTGACGCGCGCTCCTGGGGATCCGACACCTCACCCAGCGCGTGCTCCAGGTCCGCCACCGCGCCGTCGTTGTCGCCGCGCTGCTCTCGCAGGAGCGCGCGGTTGTACAGTGCCGCCACGTTCCGTGGCTGCAGGTAGAGCACGGCGTCGAAGTCGCGCAGCGCGGCGTCGACTGCCGACTGCGCCATCGCCGCGGCGCCACGACAGAAGAGTGCGAGCGGATCGCGGGGATAGAGGGAGATCGCGCGGTCGAAGTGCGCGTGCGCCGCAGCGGGATCGCGGGCCAGGAGCTGCATTCCCGTCTCCACGCTCGAACGGGCCGCGGCGAAGGCTCTCCGGGCCTGCGCGGTGAGCGGTGCCGTGAGCGCCGACTGTCCCAGCCGCTCCATCGCGCTCGCGAGGAGTTGCTCGGCGCCGCCAAGGAGCGCCGCCTCGCGCGGCCCGCCCGTCGCCGCCGCGGCGGACAGCACCACGGTCGCGCAATAGAAGTGGTTCTGCGCCCCGGCGGCGTCGCCTCGGTGGAGCAACAGGTTGCCGAGGAGCTTGTGGGCCTCGCCCACCCAGAGGTTGGGAGCCTGCCGCAGCGACCACGCCCACCGCAGCATCTCCAGCGCCACTGCCTCCGCGGTGTCGAAGTCACCCGCATCGAGCGCGGCCTGTACCCGCGCGCCGAAGCGCCCCACCCGCTCCTTCTCGGGAAGCGCTTCGTCGTGCGCGGCGATGAGCGACTCCGCCATCCTCACGTTCGCGTCGAGGAGGTGGTGTAGCCGTGGGGCAATCCGCGGGTCCGTGGCGGCCAGGCCGTCGCGGTACGCGGCAAGCCCCTCGGCGAGCCAACGCTCCCGGGGTCCATCGAGCTTCATGAAGCAGTTGCCGAGGTGCACGAGGAGCGCGGGGTAGCTCAGGGGCGACTCCTGTTGCCGCTCGCGCAGGGCCGGGAGCGCCCGCTGGCCCGCGCGGATCGCATCCAGCAGATGGGCGTCCCGGTCGCCGCGGAAGCGCTCGCCGAGCACGTGCGAGAGCAGCGAGCCCACACGCGCCCGCGCGAACGCATCCGGTTGCTGACTGGCGAGGTACTCGGCCGCCCGAAGCACGCCAAGCGCCTGGTCGATGCGGCCTTCCTTCTCGGCGCCATCCGCGAGGTGCTCGATCGGGACCGCCATCGCCTCGGCCAGCAGGAGGTACGCGTCGAGGCTCGTTGCCCGGTCGGTCACCGTATCGAGGCTCGCGAGGGCCGCGCGGCTGCTTGCCTCGGCGGCGGCGTACGCCTCCGCGCTCGATGCCATCTTGAGCCCTACCTCCGCCGCCCCCAGCCGGGCCCGCGCCCACTCCGTGGCCCGGCCCTCGGTGTCGAACAGCGAAGAGGCGGCTTCGAAGTGCTCGCGCGCGAGCCTCAGCAGGGCAGGGTCGTACGGCACGTCCTCGACACGGGACCCGGCGGCGCCGTGCGCCTGCACGGCGCGCCGAAGCGCATCCTGTCCGGCGTGCAGGTGCTCGTCGGCTGACGTCTGGGGGGTCATGGGTGCACCTCCGAGCCGGCGCCGGGTGCTTCGGCGCTGGGGGCAACGGCGGGTGGCGCCTGGAGCGACGCGAGCATCGCGTCGATCAGCGCACGCTGTCGTGGGTTCTGCTCCCGCCCGCGCGCTTCGCGAAGGTGGCTCGCCGCCGCGGCGTCGTTCCCCAGGAGGTGCTCGATGCTGGCCAGCTTCGCGTAACCGTCGGAGCTCGCCGGTGCGTGAGCCATCAGTTCCCCGGCCGCCGCGCGGGCGTCCACGAGGCGCCGGAGCGCGATGAGCGCGGCGGCGCGCATGTCGAGCTCATCGAACCGGCGATTCCGCAGGCCGCCGATTCGCGCCTGATCGTCCTCACGGCTGAAGCGATCGTCCGGATGCCAGCTGTCCCTTCGTGCCTCCAACGCGCGAATGCCGGCTGCATTGAGCGCGAGGGCCCTGGTGGCATCGTCGAGCGCGCCCTCGTGGTCCCCGAGGCTCATCCGGACCTTCGCCCGCAGCCGGTACGGCTCTTCCTCGTCCGGAAAGCGGGAGACCGCTGCCTCGAGAAAGCGGAGCGCCTCGTCATGAGCCCCTGAGAGGCCCGCGGCGTTGCCGAGGCCGCACAACTCCCGAAGCCACGCCCCGGCGAGCAGGCGATCCTCCCCGTAGCGTGCCGTGAGGTGGCGCAGTGCGTCCTGGAACGGCCTCGGAGCGAGGTCGTCCTTCGACCAGCGCTGGTGGTGGATGGCGGAGACGAGGGCGACATGGAGTCGCGCCGCTGCATCCTGTGCGCGCTCGGCCTCTCCCGCCGCCTCGGCCAGGCGCAGGGCCGCTTCCAGGTGCACGGCCGCGAACCGGGCGAGCACGTACTGCTCCGCGTCCATCAGCGCCAGGCCGAAGGCCAGCCGCACCTCGAACCGCTCGCGCGCATCGGAGTGCGCGGCCAGGTAGTTCTCGAGCAGCTCCGGCGTGTCCCGGGTGAGCAGGCCCACGGTGACTCGCAGGAATTCCTCACGTGTGATGCTGATGCGCTTGTGCCTGGCATCGCTCGTGACTGACTCGACGCGTGCCTCCACTCCGGCGGCGTTGAGCCCTTTCTTGAGGAAGATCCGGTCGGGCCACGGGTCGAGCAGGTGGATGCGGCCCGCGTCGTCGTCCACGTACCACACGGAGGTGTAGTGGTGGGTGAGGCGGTCGGAGACGAGCAGCATGTCATTCGGGGCCGCGAGCCACCAGAGGTCCTCGCGAGGGACCGGCACGGCCTGGTCGAGTGGCAGCTTCACCTTGTTGCTACAGAACGCGAAATAGAGCGTCGTATCGGGAAATGCCACGCGGTAGTTCGCGTAGGGGAAGTAGTCGGCGATCCATTTCTTGAGGTCGTAGAGGCTTCGCGGCCGCACCGGCCTCGGATTCTGCGTGTCGCCTGCGTAATCCATGAGGCCTTGGGAGAGGGCCTCGAAGGCGAGGATGGTTCCCGCGAGCTGTTCGATCCGTGGGTCCCGTCGCGGCCGCCCGGCGCGCCGTGGCGGAGTGGGGATGGCGAGACCACTCAGGTACTCACTCGTCGGAGTAGACATGGGCCACCTCGGAGGCTCGCTGCCGGTCCACGCCGGCCACGCTGTAGTGGAAGACGAACCGCAGCTCGTACAGGCCTTGCTCGCACGCCATCACGGTCCCCTTGATTTCCTCGATGTCCGCTCCATCGGCGGGGAAGGTGAGGATGCGAGGGTCGTCGGTATCGAAGAAGTTCGCGCTCTTCGCCTCGCGGAAGGTGCCCAGCTTGCTGTCGATGACCCACCGCGCTGGCATGACGCGGTTGCCGAAGACCATGACGGTAAAGACGTGAGGTCTTGCGATCCCGGCTCCGATCAGGCTCGTGCCCTCGAGCTCATACGCGTACTCCGGACGGAGGCCGGAGGTGAATCGAACGGCCTCGAGCTCCATCGCGTGCAGATTGATGGAGTGCTTGCCCTCCCCGTTGTGCGCCAGGGTGAACGAGACGTGGACGCCGCCTGTGAAGAGCCGGGGCGGCCCGCCGGGCGGGGCGAGCACCGGATGGCCGTCGAGCGGTGTGAGCCGGCGCGGCGAGTCGAGCGAGCTGACGTTCAGGTCGGAGCTACCGGCGGGCGAGCCCGAGGGCGTCCGCTCGGCCGTCGCCATGTACTTCACGAGGGCCTCGACCACGTTGGCGCGCAGATCCTCCGGTGACGTGAAGTACCTGACCACACGCTCGGTCTGCAGCCGTGATTTGAGCGCCTTCAGACGCTCCGCGCCGGCTCCCGTTTCGACGTCGCTCGCTCGCAGCCCGCGGTAGTCGTCGCTCATCAGGAATATCAGCCGGGGAATGCAGCGCTGCACGGCACGCTCGTACTCCATCTCCGTGACGGAGCGAGTGGCACCCGGAGGCACGTAGCCGTAGCGGTGCGCGAAGACGCCGATGTACAGCTCCGACTGGTCGACCATCTCCGTCGAGACGCATACCGCCTCGGCGTCGCTCGCCGGCAGGTGCTCCATCATCCTGGGGAACACGCCCACCTCGAGACACGCCTGGAGCACGGCGTCGCGATGCTCGGCCAGATCCCGCACGGTGCTGCTCACCATCGCGGTCCTTCGGACGTCCACCGGCCATCCCTCCATGCCCGCGGCTGGCATTCCAGATCCAGATAAATCTGGATGCGCCAGACGGCACATCAAGCGGACGGCCGGCGAGGCATCTGTCTTCCAGGGAGGAGGAAGTCCGGAGCGAATAGCGCTCGCTCTCCTGACACGAGTCGTGGGCGGTATCAGTCCACGATGGCGTCGCAGGAGAGATTCACGCTCGTTCCGGTCGCGTCAGAACACCATGACGCGCAGGCCGAGCTCGGCCTCGCCGCCGAGGCTCTTGCCGGTGAGGACGTTGCCGCGCAGACCGAGCTCCAACGGGAGGCCCGCCCGGAAGCGGAAGGCGATGCCGGCACCGGCCGAGAACGGGCTGCGATCCACCAGGAAGCCCAGCTGATCCTGCGCCGCGGTGAAGAAGGCGAGCCGCCCCGACACGAGCCCGAACAGCGCTCCGCCATCGAAGCGCACCAGCCGGTACCGCGCTCCGAGGTCGAAGTAGTACTGCCCGCTCCACGTGTAGTACGGCCAGGTCGCGTCACGCGTGCCCAACACCTGGAGGGACGAGCCACCCACCGCGAGGCTCAGCTCGAAGGGATTCGCGATCCGGAACGCGACGCTGGCCTCGTACCGCAGCGTCGTCATCGAGTTGGGCGCGGTCGAGCCCAACGCGGCCGAGCCGCCGACGAACAGGCTCCACCGCTTCTGGTTGCCGCGCTGCGAGGAGGACGACGGCCGCTCCGCCTCGGCCACCACCGGGGTGGGGGGCTCGCTCGTCACGGGGGCCGCGACCGGCGTCTCCGCGGCGGAGGCCAGGGCGGCCGTGTCGCTCGGCGCGGCCGTGCTGGTGTCGCTCGGGGTGGTGGCCCCGGTGAGATCCAGTCCCAGGCCTCCGGTCGTCATCGGCTCCGCCTGCGCCTGCGCCTCCGATGGCGCCTCGGCTAGCGGCTCCGGTGCCGGCTCGGCGCCCACGGTCAGCCTGCGCGGGTCGGAAGGTCCCCCCCGCGGGGCCGTCACCCGCCAGTAGTACGTGCCGGCGTCGATGGGGAGCACCGCGTAGCGCCCCTTCACCGGACGGTCGACGACCTTGTCGGTGAACTCCTCGTCGCGCGCCACCTCGAGGCGCACGAGCTTCGCGGCCACCTTCCACGTGAAGGTGACCCGCTTGCCCGGTTCGATCTCCGCGTCCTCCGCGGGCAGGAGCAGCTTGGGCTGTGGCCCCTTCCGGGCCTTGGCCTTGCCGGCCTTCTTGGCAGACCTGGCACTCCTGGCGGCCCAGGCACTCGGCCCCGGCATGCCGAGCCCGAGCACCAGGGCGAGAGACAGCACCGAAACCCAACGTGAAGGTCGAAGGTTCATCACGCCGGGGATTCTAGGAGAGGACGAGCCCCGAGCACACCCGATCTTCGAGATCGGCGCCCACCACACTCCCCGTGCTGGCTCCCTGCTCTATGCCAGGGGCAGCAGGCTCAGCCGGAGGGTCGGGGAAGGGCGGAGCGAGACGAGCCCACGCGGACGTACCGTGACCCCGGGCACCGGCTCGACCTGGTGCTCTCGAACCAGGGTGGCCACCAGGAGCTGCAGCGGCCCCACCACGGAATGCTCGGCCGGGCACGAGCGTATTCCACCCCCGAAGGGGAAGTACGCTCCGGGTGGACGGCCTTCCGCTCGGAGGAAGCGCTCCGGACGGAAGGCATCGGGCTCCTCCCACACCCCGGGGTGACGCTGCATCGTATACGGCGAGACGGAGATGACGGCCCCGGCGGGAAGGGTGATGCCGCCGAGCCGGTCCTCCCCCCGCGCGTGGCGTCCGAGCATCCACGCCGGTGGGTACAGCCGCAGCGACTCCTGCACCACGCCGCGGGTGAGGTGCAGCCGGGGCAGGTCCCTGACGGAGAGCAGCTCGTCCTCGAGCGCCCGCGCCTCGTCCCGGACCTGCCGTTGGATCTCCGGATGTTGGGCCAGCAGGTGGAGCGTCCAGCCCACCCCCGTGGCCATCGCGTTGTACCCGTTGAGCAGGGTGCGGATGATGGCCGTGTGCACGAGCGAGTGCCGCTCGGGTGCTTCCTCCACGGCCTCGCGCATCTCCGGGCATCCCTGGACGATGCGCTCCACCAACCGCCCCTGGTCCTCCACGGCCTGCTGATAGCGCAGGCGCAGGGCCCCGGTGTCCGCGCCCCGGGCGAAGACGTGGTTGGCCTGGACCTCCTCGAGGAGGGTGACCGCTCGGACGAAGGGCTCGCTCTCCGCGGCCACGTCCACGCCGAAGAGGGCCTGGGCGAAGACGCACAGTATCAGCTCCTTCAGCTCGCGCTCCATCTCGACGGGCCCCTGGCGCGAGGACTCGCCCAGGGCGTGAAACCGTGCCCGCGCGGACGCCACCATTCGCGTGAGCAGGTGCGTATAGCCCGAGCGGTGCTCGGCGCGGTGCCCCAGCCGCAGGAGGAAGGAGCCCTCGGGGCGATAGAGCCCGGCCAGCTCCGCATAGGGATGATAGGGATTGCGGTAGTTGGCCTGGGCCGTGCTCAGCACATGCGTGACGTGCTCTGGACGGTTGATGAGGAAGGCCGGCTGCCCCTGCGCCATGTAGGGGACGACCTCATCCGGACAGAGACGGCTCAGGTTGAGGAAGAAAGCCGCATGGTCCCTCCAATCCCTGACATCGTGGGGCGCGGCCTCGGGAGCGTTGGGGTCCATGGTTTCGAGCAGGTGGGGCAGGAGGGCGGACCGGGAGTGCCGATCCGCCCGGGTGGTAGCGGGTCAGGCCTCAGCGCCGGGTGGGCATGTCCCCCCAGTAGTAGGCGGGAGCCGGACCGGTGGGAGCCGGATAGTTGTAGGCGGCGCTCCCCATCCGCGTCGGAGAAGCGTAGTTGTAGGCAGCGCTCGGAGCCGGAGAAGCGTAGTTGTAGGCAGCGCTCGGGGCCGGAGAGGCATAGTTGTAGGCCGCGCTCGGAGCCTGGGCCTGCGCCGCGTAATTGTAGGCCGCGCTCGGAGCCTGGGCCTGCGCCGCGTAATTGTAGGCCGCGCTGGGAGCCTGAGCCTGCGCCGCGTAGTTGTAGGCGGCGCTGGGCGCCTGAGCCTGCGCCGCGTAGTTGTAGGCCGCGCCGGGCGCCTGAGCTGGAGCCGCGTAATTGTAGGCAGCACCGAGATTGGCGCCAGCCTCATAGTTGTGGGCCGGCATCGCCCGCGGAGAGGCATAGTTGTAGGCCGCGCTCTGCGCCTGCGCCGGAGAGGCGTAGTTATAGGCCGCGCTGGGAGCCTGAGCCTGCGCCGCGTAGTTGTAGGCGGCACCGAGCTGGGCGCCCGCCTCATAGTTGTGGGCCGGCATCGCCCGGGGAGAGGCGTAGTTGTAGGCCGCGTTCTGTGCCTGCACCGGAGCCCGGTCCCAGAAATAGGCGGGGGCGGGCCGAGCGGCGGGCGAGTCCCAGAAATAGGCGGCAGTGGGCCGCGTGGCGGCGGGAGCGCCCCAGAAATATGCTGCCTCGCTCCCCGGCTTGGGCGTCTCCCCGCGCCGCACTTCCTGTCCCGTCAACTTCTCGGTCTGCGGCACCTCGCCCTCCACCTTGTACTTCTGCAACTCTTCATCGGGGATGTTGAAGAAATTGCCTTCTTCATCGCGAAACAGCGCCATGGTTGCCTCCAGGGGTGTCTTTGGCCTGATCAACGGGGGTTGACAGCTTCTACCTGCACATCGAAGTTGATGGAGATGCGTTCGCCCGGTACCAGCACCTGCTCCACGCGGTGCGCCAGGAAGCTGGGAAAGAGCAACAGCCTTCCCGCCACGGGTTGCAAGTTGATGCGATCCACGTCCCACATCGCGCGGGTGGCGAGCCGCCCGCCTCGAGGATCCGTCAGGCTCAGCGCTCCGCCAGCCGCCACGCCTGGAGGGACGGCGGGAACCTGCGCGTAATAGACGCCCACCAGGTCCGTGCGCGAGTGGATGTGTTCATGCTGGAAGCCCCCCTGACGCAGGATGACCGCCCACCCGCGATAGCCATAGCGGAAGCTGCTCGGGGCCGAGGCCGAGTGCATCAACCGGCCCCACTCGGCCAGGAACGACTCGACATGATGGTTGATGAAGCGCTTCAGCGCATGGATGGCGGGCACCTCCGCCTCGAGCAGATCCAACCCGGACTGCCATCCGTGATTCACCGTGGTCAGCGGGGAGCGATCCGGTTCCTGCCGCTCACGCCACCGGATGTAGTCCACCAGGCTCGCGTTGAGGGCTTCGGCGTCAGGATGATCCACCTCCCCGACGAGCGTGGGAAACAACGCCTGCAGACGCAATCCGGCCGCGGTGGAAGGAGGCGGAGGAGACATGACGCGGAGCGTGTCATATGTCACTTGGAGTGTCGATGTTCTCGGAGGTCTGGAGGGGCATCCCCACCGTACCTGGAAGCACGGAGGGAAGGGGCGGGCACGGCAGCACCCGCATCCCCAGTCGCTCGGGCCGAGGAATGCACGGCCTCCGGGTGGGCACTACGTTGAGCGGTGAGGGCCGCCATGTTGCACTCGCACCCCACCGAGCCGGAGCTCCACACCGGGGAGATCTTCTTCCCCAATGGCAATCGGGCGAAGTCGGTACGGGTCTCGCCGGGAGCCGCTCCCCAGGCACTCATTCATGCGCTCGGGCTGCCCCATCCCCGTGCCCTCATCCTCTTGATTGGAGGGGCGGACCGGCTGCCGCCCGAGACTCACGCGGCGCTGCGGCCATTGCTCAGCCGGGGCGTTGCCCGCGCCGCCGTGGAGATGGACGCCCTCATCCTGGATGGTGGCACCCGGGCTGGCATCATGGCCCTCATGGGGGAGGGGCTGGCCAGCCGAGGCGGACACGCACCGCTCGTGGGCGTGGCTCCCGCGAAGCTCGTGACCTGGCCCGGAGGCCCCACCCGGAGCCATCCCGAGCTGCTGGCGCCCCTGGACGAGCATCACAGCCACTTCGTCCTGGTGGACAGCGACACCTGGGGCGGGGAAACCCAGACGCTCTTCTCGCTGGCCGCCGCCCTCGCCAAGGACATCCCCGTGACCGTGGTGCTCGTCAACGGGGGAGACATCTCCAAACAGGAGGCGCTCGCCGCCGTGCGGCATGGCTGGCCCCTGATCGTCCTCCAGGGCTCCGGCCGGCTCGCGGACCAGCTGGCGAACCTGCTCGCCCAGCCTTCGCCGGACATCGCCGATCCGGCGCTGGCGGAGATCGTCGCGGATGGCGACCTCTGCCTGTTTCCCCTGGAAGGCTCGCCCCTGGAGCTCCATTTCCTGCTCAAGCGCGAGCTGCGCGAGGAGTCCATTCTCAAGCATGCCTGGCAGCGCTTCGCCCTCTGCGACGCCAACGCCGCCCGGCAGCAGCGCATCTTCCAGCGGTTGCAGTTGTGGATCCTCGTGCTCGGCTTCCTCGGCACGTTCTTCGCCCTGCTCGATACGCAGTTGTCCAAGTGGGGATACATCGCCAAGGTGGGGCCGGTGTGGCGGGTCGATCTCCATCCGCTCCATCTGGACTCGGGGGTGCTCCGGATCATCGTCCTGGTGCTGATCGCGGCGCTCACCGTGCTGCTGGGTGCCTCCAGCCAGTTCAAGTTCGGCACCCGGTGGATTTCCCTGCGTGCGCAGGCCGAGACCCTCAAGCGGGAGATCTTCCGGTATCGCTGCCACTCCGGCGTCCGGAACCCATCCCGGGCGGGCCGGCCCTCCTGCGAGCGCAGGCTGGCCGGGCAGATGAAGTCCATCAGCCAGCAGTTGCTGCGAACGGAGCCCCCCCTGTCCGCCCTGCGCACCTACCGGGGCCCGCTGCCTCCTCCCAGCGCACTGGCCACCGGTGATGATGGCTTCAGCGCGCTGACTCCCTTCCGGTACATCCACTTCCGGTTGGATGATCAGCTGGCCTACTACCGCGGGAAGGTGGATCAGCTCGACCGGCGAGCCCACCGGCTGCAGTGGCTCATCCTCGCCGCGGGGGGCATGGGCACGCTGCTGGCGGCCCTGGGGGCGCAGCTCTGGGTGGCACTGACCACGGCGTTGGTGACGGCCATCACCTCCTGGTTGGGCTCCCAGCAGGCCGAGACCCAGGTGGTGAAGTTCAACCAGGCGGCGATCGAGCTGGAGAACCTCAAGGCCTGGTGGTGTTCGCTCTCCTTCGAGGAGCAGCACCGCCCCCGCCATTTCGAGCGCCTCGTCGACAGTACCGAGCTGGTGCTGCAAGCGGAGCTCATGGGCTGGGTGCAGGAAATGAAGGAAGCGATGGCCCGGCTCCAGGCCCGTCGCGAGGAGGACTCGCGAGAGACCGAGCCGGAGAAGCACCGGGAGACGGATCCGGAGAAGCACTGAGGGGGGACGGCCCGGTCCGCTCAGATCTGCCCCAGGCCGCCGTCGAGCCCGTGAGGGACCGTCCATCTCGTCTACACCGCTCGCAGGGGCCTGCCGCCGCCCGTGGCAGCGCTGATCGAGCACCTCGCCGAGCGCTTCCGCGCGCTCTCGCCGCTGGCGGACAAGCCCTGAGCCGGGGCCGCGCATGCCCGGTGGCCCCACGAGCAGAAAACCGGGATTGTGTCCTTTTTCCGGGTTTGTTAGAGCTGGGCGGGGTCGTTGATTGACCCACCAGTCAATCCAGGGTTGGGGAAGGCCATGAGTCCTCGTCCGGCGGCGCGGATGGAGCAGCTTCGGGAAGAGCGGCGGCGGGACGTGCTGGACGCGGCCCGGCGGGTGTTCGCGCGCAAGGGCTTCGCGGCGGCGAAGATCTCCGACATCGCGTCCGCGGCGGGCATCAGCCATGGGCTGGTGCACCACTACTTCCCCAGCAAGGAAGCGCTCTTCGTCGCCGTCATCGAGGAGTCCATCCACGGCTGGGAGGCGCTCATCGCCCGGGCCCGGGCCCTGTCCGTCTCCCCGTGGGAGCGGCTCGTGTACGTCTGTTCGATCATGGGGGAGGGCTCGGTGCAGGCCTCCGAGCACCTGCGGATCATCGTGCATGCCTCCATGGGAGAGGACGCGCCCCGGCCGGTGCGCGAGGCGCTGGAGCGGCTGGAGCGGCACGTGCACGAGCCCCTGTCCTCGCTCATCGAGGAGGCGCAGCGCACGGGGGCCGCCGCCGCGGGTCCGCCCGGGGAGCTCGCGCGTGCGTGGATGGCGGTGACGCAGGGGCTCGCCATCAGCCAGGCCGTGCGTCCCGGTGCCGCGCGGCCGCCCATCGAGCTGGTGCTCCGGTTGCTCGAGGCGTGACGCCCTTCCTTCCGTTTCGAAGTCCCACCTCAAGGAGAAGCACATGAAGATCGTGGTCGATTGGGATCGCTGCGAGGCCAACGGCGTCTGCGTACGCGCGGCGCCCGAGTCCTTCCACCTGGATGACAAGGATCAGCTGCACGTCCTCACCGAGACGGTCCCCCCCGAGCTGCGCGCCAAGGTGGAGAAGGCCGTCCTCACCTGCCCGAAGCAGGCGCTCTCGCTCTCGGAAGACTGAGTCCCCGCCATTCCCCCTGTTTCCCCCCAAGGAGATGACCCCATGTCGCCTCAGACGCCTGCCCATTCCCCCTCCGTGAACTTCGCGCCGGACGCGCCCGGCTACGTCCTCGATCCCTATCCCGCGCTCGAGGAGCTGCGCACCAAGGCGCCCTTGTACTATTGGCCGGAAGGCCGCTCCTGGCTGCTCAGCCGGTATGAGGACGCCACCGCCGTGCTCCGGGACGCGAAGCGCTTCTCGCCCAACCGGGACGAGTGGGAGTTCGCCGCGGTGGCCGGGTCCGCGGCGCTGATCCCCGAGCTGGCGGAGCTCAACAAGGGAGGCCTCTTCGCGCTGTCGGGCTCGGATCATGCCCGGGTGCGCAAGCTCGTCAGCCCGGCGCTCACCCCGCGCGCCATCGAGCGGCTGCGGCCGGAGCTCCAGGCCATCGTCGATGACATCCTGAATGACCTGAAGGGCCGCAACACCCTCAACGTGGTCACGGACATCTCGGATCGGATTCCGCCGCGGGTGATCGGCTCCATGCTGAAGATCCCCAAGGGGCGCGAGACGCTGTTCCAGCGCTTCACGGAGGCGGCGATCAAGAGCTTCCTGCCCGGACTGCTCCGCCCGGAGGAGGTGCCCTCGCTGCGTGAGGATGTGCGGGAGGGAATCGCCCTGGTGCGCGAGACGATCGAGGATCGGCGCCGCAACCCGCTGCCGGACGACATCCTCACCACGCTCATCCAGACGGAGGAGCAGGGGGATCGGCTCAACACCGCGGAGCTGCTGTCGCTGGTGGCCGCGCTCATCGTGGGCGGCTTCGAGACCACCGTGCACCTCATCGGCTTCACGGTCTACAACGTGCTCAAGCGGCCCGAGCTGCTCGCGCAGGTCAAGGCCGAGCCGGAGCTGCTCAAGGGCGTCATCGAGGAGGTGCTGCGCTTCGACAACTTCGGCAAGCTGGGCATCGCCCGCTACGCGCTCGAGGACGTGGAGATGGGCGGGGTGACCATCAAGAAGGGGCAGATGGTGCTCGTCCTGCTCAACAGCGCGCTGCGTGACGAGAGCGTGTTCCCGAAGGCGGATGTCTTCGACGTGCGCCGCAACACCAACTCGAGCATCGCCTTCGGCCACGGCATGCACTTCTGCCTGGGCGCGAGCCTGGCGCGGCTCGAGGTGCAGATCGCCGTGGAGACGCTCCTCACGCGCTTCCCGGGGCTGCGGCTGGTGAAGGAGCCCTCGTTCGGGCCCCACCCGGTCATCCGCAAGATGGACTCGCTCGAGGTCCAGCTGAACCAGCAGTAATCCGAGGTGGCTTCCGGACTGGCGTGGGGGTGAGGGATTCCACGCCAGTCCAGGTCGCTTTTTGTAGAGTGCCCCGGGGGGCGGGTCGCGCCCCGTGGGAGGCACATCGATGCAACAGATCATCGACTTCGTCCTGGAGCTGGACAAGCTCAAGGGCGTGACGCGCAAGACCCGTCCGCTGGGGCTCGAGCGCTACGAGAACTCCGCGGAGCACAGCTGGCAGATCGCGATGCTGGCCTCCTCCCTGGCGCCCTACGCGGGCTCCGCCGTGGACATCGACCGGGTCATCCGCATGCTGCTGGTGCATGACATCGGCGAGATCGATACCGGGGACACGCTGGTGTACGCGGAAGGGGATTGGAAGGAGCGCAAGGCGGCCGAGCTGGCGGCGGTGAAGCGGATTTTCGGGCTGCTGCCGGAGCCGCAGGGCGCGGCCTTCCTGGCGCTGTGGCAGGAGTTCGAGACGGGGGAGACGCCGGAAGCCCGTTTCGCGCATGCCGTGGACCGGGCCATGCCGGTCCTGCTCAACCTGGCCAACGCGGGGCAGAGCTGGCGCGAGAACGGCGTCAGCCATGAGCGGGTGGTGCGCCGCATCGCTCCGCCCATCAAGGCCGGCTGCCCGGCCCTGTGGGACTACCTGGAGGGCCGTCTCGAGGAGGCCCGCCAGAAGGGGTGGTTCGGCGCCTGAGCGCTAGTTCAGGTGCGGGAGCTCGAAGCCGCGCTCCCGCAGGTGCGCGAGGAGGGCCCGCCGGATGTCCGCTTCCGGCGGGAGTGACTCCTCGGCGCACGGGGCCGTGTGTCCGGGCACCTTGCCCTTTTGCATCTCCCCCGTCTTGAGCTGGAGCGTCCACCACTGGTCGCACACCACCGCGGAGAAGGTGGTCAGGCCATGGAGCGGGGGCCCCGGATCCCTCAGGCGCGAGATGCGCTCCCAGTTCGCATCGGTGCGCATGGATTCGACCTCGCCCGTGCTGAGGATGGGCTCGGTGGGGCCTCGCCGCGCGGAGAGCAACGAGCGGCCCTCCATCCAGCCCGGGATGGACAGCCCCACGGCCTCGAGCACCGTGGGCGCCACGTCGAGCAGCTGGGCGTTCTCCTTCACCACTCCGCGCCGCCGCCCGCCAGGGAAGTGGATCATCAGCGGCACCCGGTCGAGCGTCATCCAGCCCTGGTTGTGATCGGAGCTGATGACCACCAGCGTGTTCTCCAACAGCCCTCGCTCCTCGAGCCCGGTGAGCAGGCGCTCGATGAGGCGGTCCGCGTCGAGGATGGCGTCGTCCAGCATGTTCTCCCGCTGCTCCTCGGGCGTGGCCGCGGGAGTGCGCGCGAAGACCGGGTCGGGGCTCTTCCTGTAGGCGCAGCAGTGCGTCCCCATCATGTGGATGTGCATGAAGAAGGGCTTCTGGGCCTTCCCGGCCACGGCGAGCGCCCCCTTGATGCGATCCTCGTCCGTGTCCCAGCCGTAGATGCGCGTGGGCAGCTGCACGAGCTTGAAGTAGTTCACCATCGGCCGCAGCCCGAGCACATACAGCACACGCTCGGAGAGCCGCTCGGCCATGCGCTCCGCCACGTAGCGCTCCTCCATGAGGTTCCGCCAGGGCCCCGTGGGCACGTCCGTGGACAGCTCCCGCCCGCTGGCCCGCTTGAAGCCTCCCAGCATGTTCAGGTCCGCCCCGTCCGCGTAGTAGCGGACCGCGTACTGGTGCGTCTCGTAGCCGGCGCGCCGCAGCAGCCCCGGCAGGTGCAGGAACGCCGCCTCGCCGGAGAGGATGTGCGGCGGGAAGAGCACCTTGGTGCTCGTGGGCAGGCGCGAGGTGAGCATCGAGGTGAGCGAGCCCGTGGTGCGCCCCGCGTTGGAGAAGGCGTTCTCGAAGAAGAGGGTGCGCTCCTTGAAGCGCGCCAGGAAGGGCGTGTTGGGGCGCTCGTAGCCGTAGGCGGACAGCCGCCGCGCCTCCAGTCCGTCCGAGGCGATGAAGAGCACGTTGGGCCGCCGGGCCGTGGTGGACGCCGGCGGTGCCTCCTCTTCCCGCGCTCCGCCGCCACCGGAGAGCCGGAGGGCCAGCACACCGAGCGACAGGGTGACGAGCCCTCCCGCCACCGCGAGCCGCCAGCGCAAGCCTCCCGAGGCCAGCACCTCCTGCCGCGCGCGGGCGAGCTTGCGCGCCAGCGTGCCGAAGAGCACGAGCAGCAGCAGCACGTAGAGGAACAGCAGGGACTTCGAGACCGTCACCACCCCGATGCCGAAGACGGTGTAGGTGAAGTTGTCGATGAGCAGGAAGGACAGGCCCGTCAGCACCAGGGCTGGGACGGCGGAGGTGACGGCCAGGGTCCGTGCCCGGGAGCCCTCGGGAAGACGCGCGAGCAGCGCCTCGACTCCGAGCAGCGGCAGGAGCGCGGCGAGCGACGGGAGCAGCAGCACCAGCGGGAGGCACGCCAGGGTGCTGGCCCACACCGTGTGTGGGAACGACACCATGAAGCCCTGCTGCGTGACGAGGAAGAGCCACTCCAGCAGCACGAACGTGTAGCAGGCCCAGACGGCCTGCCACACCGCGACGGCTCCACCGCGCACGACTTCCACCCGCTCACGCGCCATGATCGCGCGCGAGCCTAGCAAAGTCGCGCGGGCCTCACAGGAGATCAGCCAGCCCCTGTTGGCCAGCCTCGCTGGCGGGCAGGCGTGCGCCTCAGGGGTTCGTGTTCGAGGCTCCGGTCTTGCCGCCCCGCTTCATCACGCGCTGGACCCCGAGCATCAACACGAGCGCCACCGTACCGGCCACGAGTCCCACCACGATGTTGGCCAACGCCGTCGTGAGCCCCCCGAGCAGACCGCCGATGACGGACACCTCGCCCGCGTGATGGGCCAGGCCCTCGATGCCGTGGTGCAGCGTGGAGACGCCGTGCGCGATGATGCCGCCGCCGACCAGGAACATGGCCACGGTGCCGGCGACCGACAGGCTCTTCATCAGGTACGGCGCCCCCTTCAGCAGGCCCGCGCCGAGGCCGCGCATGAATCGCGTGGACGCGCCGCTGCCGGTCCGCCGGGTGAGGTAGAGCCCCGCGTCGTCGAGCTTCACGATGCCCGCCACCAGTCCGTAGACGCCCACCGTCATCAGGAGGGCCACGCCCACCAGCGCCATCACCTGGGTCATGAAGGGCGCGGAGGCCACGACACCCAGCGAGATGACGATGATCTCCGCCGAGAGGATGAAGTCGGTGCGCACCGCGCCCTTGATCTTCTCCTTCTCGAACGCCACCAGATCGACCTTCGGGTCCTCCAGGGCGTGGGTGAGCTCGGCGTGGTGGGCGTCGTCCTCGGCCTTGCTGTGCAGGAACTTGTGCGCCAGCTTCTCGACGCCCTCGTAGCAAAGGTACAGGCCGCCCAGCATCAGCAGCGGCGTCACCGCCCAGGGGATGAAGGCGCTGATGGCCAGTGCCGCGGGCACCAGGATGGCCTTGTTGATGAACGAGCCCTTGGCCACGGCCCACACCACCGGCAGCTCGCGATCGGCGTTGACGCCAGCGACCTGCTCGGCATTGAGCGCCAGGTCATCACCCAGCACGCCAGCGGTCTTCTGCGCGGCCACCTTGGTCATCACCGACACGTCGTCGAGCAGGGTGGCGATGTCGTCGAGCAGTGCGAGCAGGCTGGATCCGGCCAAGTGTGGGCTCCTTCGTTGAGGGGCTGGAACATAGAGAAGAACGAGGGGACTGTGGACTCTCCTGAAAAAATAAGATGAAAAAACCTACATTTCGTGCAATCATGCGCTTCCTGGTTTTCCAAGGCGTCCCTGCCATGCCGGTGGAGTGAAGGGTCGTGGGACGTGCCTGCCTTCCCCGCAGTCCCCCCCTGGATGGAGGGTCGTATGAGCTCCCGGAGCATGAGCGGTCATTCCTTGAAGTGTCTGGCGGTCCTGGCAGTGCTGGCGGTGGGCTGCGGCGGCGGCCAGTCGTCCGTGGAGAGCGTGGAGCTGACGGGCGTGGACGAGAGCGTGGGCAGCAGCGAGAACGCGATCACCTCCTGCGTCACCGCGGGCGCCAGCCTCCAGACGACCACGGACCTGAACCTGCGCAGCGGGCCGGGGACGACGTACAGCATCCTCCTGACGATGCCGGGCGGTGCCATCGTCAAGGAGGCGGGCGGAGGTTGCCCCACCAGCGGCTGGTACAAGGTCACCTACAGCGGCGTGACGGGCTGGGCCTCGGGCAGCTACCTCACCCTGGTGACCACCTCCACCTCGACGCGTGACACCGCCATCTCCAAGGCGAAGAGCGGGATGGGCTTCTCGTACTGGTGGGGCCACGGCGCCTGGAGCCCGGGCGCCGCCGTGGGCGCGTGCTCGGGGAGCTGCCCCAGCTGCACGCACACCGGCTCGTACGGCGCGGACTGCTCCGGCTTCCTCGCCAAGGTGTGGGTGGTGCCCAGCACCAACACCAACACGGCCACCGACTCGCACCCCTACAGCACCGTCAGCTTCAACTCGGACACCAGCCAGTGGACGACCATCTCCCGCGACGCCCTGCTGAAGGCCGACGCGCTCGTGTACAACGTGGACGGCGCCGGCCACACCTTCCTCTACGAGTCGGGTGATGGCTGGGGCAGCATGTGGGCCTACGAGTGCAAGGGCTGCGCGGCCGGCTGCGTGTACAACCTCCGCACCGCCACCACCACGTACCACGCCATCCGTCACTTCTAGTCCCTCCGCCGCGAGGGGGCGGCCGGGTGCGTGGGGCCCGGCCGCCGTTCGTTGGGGCGTGGTTGTCTCTCGAGGATGTGATGCGCGTACGACCGGGCCTGCTCGCCCTGCTGGTGTTGGTGCTGAGTCCCCTGGCCGCGGGAGCCGCGCCCGGGAAGGCGGTGCTCCTGTTCACCGGAGACAACGGGGGCGAGGTGTCCCACTGTGGCTGCGGGCAGCTCCCGGCGGGAGGACTGGCCCGGCGCAAGACGGTCCTCTCGCGCGAGCGTGCCAGGGGCGAGCCGGTGCTGGTGCTGGACGCGGGCAATGCGCTCTTCAAGTCGCTCGAGTCGGAGGGCGAGCCGGGCGCACGGGCGCGCGCGGAGTTGTTGCTCGAGCAGATGGAGGCGTTGGGCACCGCGGCCATGGCCGTGGGGGCGCGCGACCTGGTGCTCGGCACGGACTTCCTGAAGCAGGACACCCGGAAGTCGAAGATGAAGGTGCTGTCGGCCAACCTCGTGGATGCGAAGGGCAAGCCGCTCTTCACGGCGTCCACGGTGGTGAGGGTGGGGCCGCTGGCGTTCGGCGTGGTGGGGCTCTCGCCCGAGGGCGAGGTGCGGCCGGGCGTGACGGGCCGGCCTCCCGGGCCCGCGGTGCTCGC
This sequence comes from Archangium sp., assembly GCF_057119385.1. Taxonomy (NCBI): domain Bacteria; kingdom Pseudomonadati; phylum Myxococcota; class Myxococcia; order Myxococcales; family Archangiaceae; genus Archangium; species Archangium sp. The sequence goes on from NZ_DBNGVP010000103.1 coordinate 67,993, forward strand.
CGAGGCCCGCCGTCTGCGTGAGAAGGAGAAGGTGGACGTGGTGGTGGTGCTGGCCGCCATGCCCCTGGCGTCCGCCCAGGCGCTCGCGCGGGAGGCGGGGGACGCGGTGGACTTCGTCGTGCAGTCCCACGAGAGCCGCCTTCCGGGGACGGCCCAGCGCCTCGGTCACGCCACCCTGGTGCCCTCGGGCGAGCGCGGCAGGCAGCTGGGCCGGCTGGAGCTCACCGTCACGGGGGCGGGCCCGTTCGTGGACCTCGCCGAGGGGGTGAGGGCCCGGGACGGGCTGAAGCTCCTGGACGAGAACATCCAGCGGGCCCGCGAGCGTCTGGCCACGGCGAAGGACGAGGCGGCCCGGAAGCCGCTCGAGGAGGCACTGGCCGGCTTCCTGTCCCGGCGGCAACGCCTGGAGGAGCAGGCCCGGGAGCGCCCGGACGCGGAGGGCCGCACCCAGCTGCTCTCGTTCATCCTGCTCGGGCCGGACGTGCCGGATGACCCGGAGCTGAAGGCGCGGGTCGAGCGGCTCGTGCCGCCGGGCTCCCCGTCGCATTGAGCCGTGTTCGCTGAAGCTGAAGCTGAAAAGGAAGAGGTCATGAAGTCGAGCAAGCGCGGTGTCGTCATCTTCGTGGGGCTCACGGTGCTCGCGCTCGGCATCGCGCTCGTGATGGTCCGCTCGGGCAGGGAGGACGGAGCGGGCTCCGCCTCGTCCACGCAGGGGCCAGCGGCCCCGGCATCGGCCCAGGGCGGTACGGCTCCCATGGCTCCGTCGGGCGCCAGTCAGGGCAGGGCGGGGGAGGGTGCATCTCCTTCGGCCCCGTCCAACAAGGCTCCGGGCGTGATCGCCGAGCTGGGGTGGGGCAGTGGTCCCTCCCAGCTCGGGCGCGACCGTCCCCAGGAGGCCAACCCCGAGGCGCCCATGTCGCTCGCGGTGACGCCGCTCGGGGACGTGGTGGTGCTGGATCAGCTCAATGGGCGGCTCGTGCGCATCGGCCAGGACGGCAAGGTGCTCGGGACCACGCCGCTCACCCAGCAGACGCCCCAGGACGTCACCGTGGCGAAGGACGGCACCCTGCTGGTGATGGACCGGCTGCGGGACAAGTCCGTGGCCATCATCGACCCCGAGACGGGCACGTTGCGCGGAGAGCTGCCGCTGCAGGGCCAGGGCATCCCCGAGACGGGCGGCATCACCGGCACCTTCGTGGACGGGGACTCGGTGTACGTCGAGCGCGAGCACGGCGCGCTGGTGCGCATCGGCGATCTCTCGGGCACGGCCGACACCACGCGCCCGGAGATCCCCGGCCGCCCCACCCGGGATGGCCGCTCGTACATCCTCGCCAGCATCATCGACAGGCCGGGTGGGCGCCTGCTGGTCAACGCCGTCGATCGCCAGACGAACGCGCGGCGCTATACGCGTGAGTACCGGGTGCAGTTCCCGCTGATGACCCTCACGCTGCTCGACTCGGACCGCTCGGGTGTCATCTACCTGGGCGTGGCCGGTGAGCTGCCCACGGGCAAGGCGAGCCCGCCCACCGAGCCCGGCGTGCGGCTCTTCTGTCTGGATCCACTCGACGGCAAGGTGCTGGGCCAGGCGGACCTGCCGCTCAACACCCTGCCCGAGGAGACCTTCCGGGACTACGCCGTCCTGGACGAGGGCGGCGTCGTCTACCAGTACCGCACCGAGGCCGGTGTCTCGCTGCGGCGCGCGGACTGCCGTTAATCCCGGGGCGCGTGACTACTCGCGCTTCAGGACGACGGTGACGGCGTCCGCCGAGGACTTCGGCTCGAAGGCCTTCACCGTCAACGTGGGCGGGCTGTTGTTCTCGTTGGTGTAGAAGACGCCCGAGCCCGTGCCGCGGATGTACACCCGGTAGTTCCCCGGCTCGAGGTAGTTGTAGAGGATGGGCGCGCCCGTGCAGGGCTGCGAGTCACCGGCCGTGCCGTAGACGAGCTCCCCGGTGGCCAGGTTCTGCAGGTTGATGCTCACCGTGGTGACGCCCGCCTGGGCGCACGTCTTGGTCACGGTGCCGTCGAGCAGCTCCCACCGCACCGCCAGGCCGCCCACCGGCTTCAGCTGGTACGAGACGGAGACGGGCGAGCCCGCCCGGGTCTCCAGCGTGCCATGCGTGTAGTAGTAGTGCTGGCCGCCGGAGCCCACGCCGATGAACGCGATGGTGTGCGAGCCCGGCGCGAGATAGGGCGAGCGGATCTGGTTGCTCCCCTGGCCGTCCAGGCAGTTCAGGCGCGTCCACGCGCCTCCATCGATGCTCACGTCCACCGAGACCACGCCCGCCTGGGCGCAGGTGGGGTTCGGGCTGGTGGTGTTGGGCGGGAAGCTCCAGGAGACATAGGCATAGGAGCTCCCGCTGCCGGCCGGGGTCAGGGTGTAGATGATCCGGATGTCGCCGTTCACCGTGAAGCTACCGCTGCCCGTGTAGAGCACCGTGTTCGAGTAGCTGAGGGCCTCGAGGGTGAAGCTGTAGGCGCCGGGGCGGAAGTCATGCAGGACGATGCCGTCCACGCCCGCGGTGTTGCAGGGATAGATGCCGCCATTGGCGAGCGTCTCACCAGGGATGGTGATGCGGATGGACTTCACGTCCGGCAGGTCCGCGCACCAGCCATCGGGGAAGCGCCAGAGGAAGGTCACGTCACCCGGGGCGGGCGGAGGCGTGACCGGATCCAGGAGGACGTTCACCTGCTTGTTCCCGTTCACCGTGAAGGAGCCACTGGCCGAGTAGCGGACCTCGTTCGAATAGCCGAGGGCGTCGACGGTGTAGCCGTAGGAGCCGGAGGCGAAATTGCGCAGGATGATGCCGTCCACGCCCGCGGTGGTGCAGGAATAGATGCCGCCGTTGAGCAGCGTCTGGCCGGGGATGGTGATGCGGATGGACTTCACCTCCGGCACGTCCGCGCAGAAGCGGGGGGAGGTGCCGCCAGCGAAGGCCCACAGGAAGGTCACGTCACCGGGCTGGGGCGGCCGGGTGACGGGGGCGAGCGTGGTGCTCACCTGTTCGTTCCCGTCCACCGTGAAGGAGCCGCTGCCCGTGTAGAGAACCTCGTTCGAGTAGCCGAGGGCCTCGAGGGTGTAGTTGTAGGTGCCGGGGGCGAAGTCGCGCACGACGACGCCGTCCACGCCTCCGTTGGTGCAGGGCTGGACGCCGCCGTTGGTGAGCGTCTGTCCGGGGATGACGAGGCGGACCGACTTCACGTCCGGCACGTCCGCGCACCGGCCCACGGCGGAGCCGCCCGAGAAGTTCCAGAAGAACGACACGTCTCCGGGCTGGGGATCCGTGTCGTGGTCGTCGTCGTGATTGTTGATGATGCAGCCCGTGCTCACGAAGAGGCACAGGAGCGCGGCGAGGAGTCGGATGTGCATACGGCGTGCTTACCCTTCGCCCGGGAGCACATGCAACAGCAGGGGAGCTCAGCCCGTGGCGGCGAGCGTGTCCACGTAGAGCGCCCGCACCTGCTCGGCGAGCGTCACCGCGTCCGGGGCGAACGACTCGGGAGCCAGCGGCGGCAGGACGCGCACACGCATGGAGGCGCGCGGGCTCATCCAGAGGCCATCGCCCTCGAGGAGCTGGGTGGTGCCCTCGATGACCACCGGCACCACGGGCACGTGCTCCTCCAGCGCGAGCTGGAAGGCCCCCCGCTTGAAGCGCAGCAGTCCCTCTTGCGAGTAGGTGCCCTCGGGGAAGATGAGCACCGGCATGCCCCGGCGCAGCCAGTACCGGCACTGCTCGAGCATCCTCCCCATGGAGTTGGTGCTGCCGCGCTTCACGGGCACGTAGCCCAGCAGGCTCATCATCCACCCCACGACGGGGATGGAGAACAGCGACGCCTTGGCCACGAACTTGTAGGGATGGAACAGGCCCATGGCGGCCAGGATGTCCGCGGCGGACTGGTGGTTGGCCACCAGCACGCAGGCCCCGGACGGCAGCAGCTCCCGCCCCTCCACCCGCGTGCGCCACCCCGGCGACGCGTGCAGCCACAGCAGGTGGCACCAGCGGCACACCAGCGCGTGCAGCCACCGCCGGTCCGGATCCACCGGGTACGCGACGAGGAACAGCACCAGCCCCAGCACGAAGAGCACCGGGGCGGTGGTGAGGAAGAGCAGCCAGAACCAGGCGGTCACGGCGTACTTCATGAGGCGGTCACCTGCGCCACGACGAGCTCCCGGCTCTCGGGGGCACCGGAGAGCCGCCGGGAGAGCCGCCGGCGCACCACGTCGATGTGCTCGCGGAAGAAGTAGAGGTTCTCGGCGTAGGCCAGCGGCACGGGGATGCGGTTCACCGCGCGCTCCGCCTCCTCGAGCCGCTTCATCATGTCCTCGAGCATCTCGCGTCCGGGGTTCTCCTCCAGCTGGAGCTCGATCTCCTTCAGGCGGGCGTACCAGCGGAAGATGCGCGAGCGCACCCGCCACAGGTACAGCGCCGGCACGGCCCGCCCCAGCGGCACCACCACGGCGATGATCGGCACCAGCATCACCCAGAGCCGGTCCACCAGGTTCGCGGCCCAGAAGGGCAGGTAGCGCTGCAACAGCGGGATTCCGGCCTGGTAGTAGCGGCGGGCCTCGCTGCTCAGGGGGAAGCCCGTCTCGAGCGGCGCGGGGAACTCGCCGGAGCGGTCCAGCAGCCCGGCGCTGCCGTGGATCTCGCTCGCGGTGCGCATGAGCAGGTAGGCGAGCGCCGGGTGCAGCGAGTCGCGCGCGACGAGGTTCGCGGTGGGCGCGAGCAGCACCACGTCGCGCTCGGGGATGTCCGCGGCGAAGTTGAACACCCCCCGGGGCAGCACGAGCTTCGACAGGTAGGGGTAGCGGCGCACGTAGGCCTCACCGCGGGCGAAGCTCATCAGCCGCACTCCGGGCTCGACGGCGAGCTTCTGGATGGCGGGAGCCTCCGCGGGCGCGACGATGAACACCGCGTCGAGCTGGCCCTTCTTGAGCTGCTCGATGGCCGCGTCACGCCCCAGGGGCAGGAGCTCGGTCGGGGCCTGGTCCGCGCCGTTGACGGACAGCAGCGTGCGGGCGAGCGCGTGCGTCCCGCTCTCGGCGTCCCCGATGGCGATGCGCTTGCCCTTCAGCCCGAGCACGTCGTCGATGGGCTCGCCCCGGTAGAAGACCCAGAGGGGCACGTACGAGAGGCTGCCGAGCGAGACGATGCCCGGCGCCTTCTTCTCGTCGGCGGTGCCGCTCTGCACGAAGGCGACGTCGGCCTGCTCCCCGGACAGGTGCTCCACGCTGGTGACGGAGCCCTTCGTCTGCTGGATCTCCACCGTGACGCCATGCCGGGCGAGGCTCTCCTGGTACTTCTTGGCGAAGTAGCGGAACCCGCCCTCGTCCTGCGCGGTGGCGAGCACCAGCTTCATGGGGGGCGCGGGCTTGACGAAGTAGAACGTGACGGCGAACGCGATGCCGATGATGAGGGCCGCGGGGGCGACCGTGAGCCACAGGTCGCGGCGCGTCGTGCGCCGGAGCTGCTCCTTGAGCGAGTCCGTCTTCATGATGGGCGCGCAGTATAGACGCCGCGCGGAGAATGTCCGCCAGGCAGGCGAGGAGGCGCGTTCCGCCGCTCGGCCGGATGGCATATCCTGCCCGCCATGGATTGGTCGTGGATGCGTCCGAGGTGGAAGCTGAGCAAGACGGAGGAGGCGCGCCTGGTGGCGGCCATCCGCCGCGCGGAAGAGGGGCACCGGGGCGAGGTGGTCGTCCGCCTCGAGCGGAGCTGCCGCGGGGGAGAGCCGCTGGCCCGGGCCGCTCAGCTCTTCGAGGAGCTCGGGATGCGCCGCACGGCCGCGGACACCGGGGTGCTGCTCTATGTCGCGGTGGCGGACCGCAAGGCCGCCGTCTACGCGGGCCAGGGCGTCCACGGGGCCGCCCAGCCGGGCTTCTGGCAGGAGGTGGTGGATGGGCTCGCCCAGGGCTTCCGCGCGGGCACGCCCGTGGCGGGGTTGGAGACGGCCATCGAGCGCATTGGCGGACTGCTTCGCACCGCCGTTCCCGGTGAGGACACCCGGGGCAACGAGCTTCCGGACGTGGTGAGCCAGGCATGAGTGACGTGACGCGGAACCGTTCCCCCCAGGGGCAGCAGGTCGCCGTCGATGACGTGGACGACCTCATCCACACCGCCACCCGGCTGATGCAGAAGGACTCGGCGCCGGAGACGCTCACCACCGAGGACGTCAAGCGCATCGGGCAGGAGCTGGACATCCCCGCCGAGTACATCGATCAGGCGATGCAGGTGCTGGAGCAGCGCCGCCGGGAGCAGGAGCAGGCGAAGCTCGAGGCGGAGCGGGCGCGGCGGGCCCGGCGCGAGCAACTGCGCAAGGGCGCGTGGGTCGCCGCGGGCGTGGCGGTGGTGCTCGCGCTGAGCGGACTCTTCGTGCGCAATGGCCTCAACTCGACGCTGCAGGAGGTGACGCGCCAGCGCGCGCAGGTGCGCAACGTGGTGGAGCGGCGGGCGAGGGAGCAGGCGCGCTACGCCACCGCCACCCCCGGCCCGGAGCGGGACGCGCAGCTGTCCGGCGCGGAGAACCGGGTGAGCGTGGAGCAGCGGCGCTACGATCTCCTGGCCACCGAGTACAACGCCTCCGCGTCCTCCTTCCCGAAGTCCTGGGTGGTGCGGCTCTCGGGGCTGCCCGGCTCCGTTCCCCTGTCCACCGAGGTGACCTCGTGGTGAAGATCTCGGCCCTGGTGCTGCTGTTGCCGGCGCTCCTGCTCGGGAGCACGCCCGTCATCGATCGGCCCGTGGTGGACGAGCGCGGGGTGCTGTCGGCCTCGGAGAAGGAGGACGTGGCCCGCGAGCTGGTGCGCCTGCGCGACCAGACGGGCACGCAGATGGCGATGCTCCTCGTGGACTCCACCGGGGGCGAGCCCATCGAGGACTACGCGATGCGGGCCGCCGAGGCGTGGAAGGGCGGCACCGCGGGCGTGGACAATGGGCTCCTCTTCGTGCTCGCGGTGGACGACCGGCGCGCGCGCCTGGAGGTGGGCTATGGGATGGAGGAGTACCTGCCGGACGACGCGGTGAGGCGCATCCTCGACGAGCAGGGTCCGCTGCTGCGCGAGCGGGACTACCGCGGGGCCCTGCTGGGCGTCATCCAGGGCGTGCGCGCGCGCCTGCCGGGTGCCGGGGACATGCCGGAGCTCGCCGGGGCCGCGCCGGTGAGCGCCGCGCGGGTGAGCAACATCATGTTGGGGTTGGTCGGCATGGGAATCCTCGCGGGCGTGCTGCTCGGCTGCTGCCTGGGCGTCTGGAGGGAGCAGCTCGGCACCTCCGGGCTGGCCGGGAGCATCGGCGGGCTCGTCCTCGTTTCCGTGGCCCTCACCGCCCTGATGGTGAGCTCGATCCGGATCCCCACCTTCCACTTCCTGCTGGCCTGGGCCACCTTCACCGTGATGTTCCTGGCGGTCACCCTGTCGGCCCACCACCTGTCCTTGCGGATCACCTTCATCCTGGGGCTGAGCGCCGTGGTGGGCAGCCTGATGTCCCTCTCGGACTACCACTCCACCCATGTGCTGGCGATGCTCCTCGAGGGCTGGAAGACCTTCGGCTTGCTCGCCGTCGTGCTGGTGGTCGTCACCTATCCGCCCGTCTTCCGGGTGCTGATCGAGATCCTGTTCCTCTTCCTCAACAGCTCCGGCTCCACGGTCAGCTCCTCGTCGTGGGGCTCCTCGTCCTCGGGTGGCTCCTCGGGCGGGTCCTCGGGTGGCTCCAGCTCGGGCAGCTCCTGGGGTGGGGGAGGGGGCGGTTTCGGCGGAGGGGGAGCCAGCTCCTCCTGGTAGCCCCCTCGTACCGGGGGGCAGGTGCGCACCTTTCCCCAGGTCCGGCCCCTTGATGCCGGCGCCCCTCGTGACGACTTTCGGCGCTTCGATGGGGGCTGGCGAGCGGGGGGGCGGGGTGACGCGAGGCGCGGGTGGCGAGGGTCGCTTCAAGGGCGCGTGTGGAGTGTTCACCTGTCTGCTCCTGCTCGCCTGTGAGCCGGAGGTTCCAGCGCACGACAGTGCCGAGGAGGCGCAGGCGCCCCAGGTGGTGCGGCCCGCCCCGGAGGAGCCCCAGCCCTCGCCCCCGGTGCCGTCGTCACCGCAGCCACCGCCGACCCCCGTGCCAGTGCCCGTGCCCGTGCCGGCCGAGCCCGTGGGCCGGAGTTGGTACGTGAGCACGAAGGGCTCGGATGGGGGAGCGGGCACACTCGAGGCTCCGTTGCGGACCATCGGCCGGGCGGCGGCGCTCGCGAAGCCAGGAGAGGTCATCCGGGTGCTTCCGGGCGTGTACGCGGAAGAGCTCGTGCTCGAGTCACGGGGCTCGGGTGTGGCTCCCATCACCCTGCGCGGCGAGGGCGCGGAGCGGCCCAGGCTCGTTCCGAAGGACAGGGTGCGCGGGGCGATCCTCCGTGTGCAGGGGCGCTGGAACCTGGAGAACCTGCACTTCGACGTCGCGGGGGCGAGCATGTTCGCCGTGCTCTTCGACGCCAACGCGGTGCAGTCCGTCCTCTCCGGGAGCGAGCTGAACGGAGGAACCGCGGGCGCGGGCGTGTGCGTGGAGGGGGCGCGGGACATCACGGTGCGGAACAATCACATCCACCACTTCATCAAGCCGGGAGATGACTCCCATGGCGTGGCGGTGGTGGGCCCGGCGCGGAACATCGTCATCCGGGACAATGACATCCATCACAACTCGGGTGACTCCATTCAATGTCAACCGGGTTCCGGCCCCGCGGACGGCGTGCTCATCGAGGGCAATACGTTGCACGACGAGGGCGAGAACGGGGTGGACATCAAGCAGTGTCTGCGCGTCACCGTGCGTGACAATGTTCTCTCCGGCTTTCCCAACACGGCCATCCGTCCTGCGGGCTCGTCGGCCGGGGAGGCCGTGGTCATCCACGATTCCGCGCGGGACATCCTCATCCAGGGCAATGCCATCTCCCGCGCCGGGCGAGGTGTCTCCGTGCTCGACGGCAGCACGCCTCCCGAGAACATCGCGGTGGAGGACAATCTCTTGCAGGACATCCGCGACGTTCCCGCGGGCAACGGGCAGGGCATCCGTATCGAGGGCGCGAGGACCGTGCGGGTGGTGGGCAACACCGTCGAGGGCACGGCCAGCTACGGGCTGATGCTGGCGGCGGATGGCCGGAGCGTCACCGGGCTCGAGGTCCGGAACAATGTCCTGCGGGGCGGCTCGCAATCGTTGCTGCTTCGACTGGGTGCCGCCGGTTATCGCCCGGGGCTGCTGATGAGGGAAAACCAGTACGCCAGCGGTGGTGTCTTGAAAGGCGATGGCGCGAATTTTCCAGGTGAGCAACTCATCCTCTCGTCACCTGAGAAGCTCGAGGTGTGGAGACAGGTGCTCGGGGTGGATACGGGTTCTTCCGTACTACAGTGAAATCCGTGCGTTTCTTGCTTCGAATTCCCTAGAGTCCGCGGCCCCTTCCCCCAAGGAGGCCGTACCCGTGCGTCTGTTTGGAACGATTGCCATTGGAATTGTCGCGTTGCTTGGTTCATCGGCTCAGGCCCAGCTGCCCGTCGTCAAGGAGGCGCGGGCCGACTGGCAGGGCTGCGCTTATTCGATCAAGGTCCTGCAGGGCTCTGATCCGTATGCTCCCTGGCAGGTCCTCTACAGGGTCACCGTCCAGAGCGAGGTGGTCTCGTCCGGCACCTGCGCGCTGACGCCCCGGACCGTCGAGCTGGGGACCTCGAAGAACACGCCGGAGGTCGCGATCGCCGTGAATGCCGATGGGCTCGCGGCGGCCTGGACCTACGGAGAGTACATCCGGGGTTACGGGACCTGGGGTCGCGCCCGCATCCACCGTCTGGACCCGAGCACGTTGAGCACGGTGAGGACGGTGGGTCTGCAGTCGAGCTACGTGCCGTCGAATGGTGGAGCCGGAATGCCGGGCGTGATCACGCTGACCGGGCTCACCGTGAACGCCGTCAACGTCGAGGCCGCCGGCACCTTCACCGGGAACTCGATCACGGAGGATCCCGCGACCATTGCCTGGCCGTACCCGATCCTGCAGGGAAACCACTTCGTCGCCACCTACGCTGACTTCTTCACCGCCGCGCCGCAGTCCCCCAGCATCGTCACGTACTGAGAGGGGTTGAGTGGGGGGCGGCGGGTTCGATTTCCGCCGCTTCCATGCCACGGTGGCTCGCGGCGAAAGCGCTCGTGAGAGGATGGCTGCCATGCTCTCCAAGATGCCGGTGTCGGCCCTCCCCGTGACCTTCACGCGCGGGCTCCTGTGTTGCGCATGGCTGGGGCTCGGGGCCCTGGTGGGGACGAGCTGTCGGCCTCGCCTCGCGGCCTGTGCCGATGACGTGCGGGAAGAAGATGACACGCGGGAACAAGCGCTGGCCGCCCCTCCGCTGTCGCACGTCTTCGGCCATGGACCGTTGAAGCTCGACGGCCAGGTGGCCTGTCCGGGGGATACGGACTGGCTGTACGCCTATGGGGACTGCTGCTACCCGGCCGGGGTGCGTGTGCGCTGGGAGGCGGCCCGGGGAGCGCTGGAGGTCGACCTTCTGGACGTGGAGGGCGCCCCCCTGTCCCTGGACGCGCCCGGAGACCTCGCTCAACGCACGCCGGGCGAGGTGCTCCTCATGCGGGCCAGCCACGGCGGCCCGTTCCTCGTGCGGCTCCGGGCCGTGGGCGCGGCGGCGGTGCCCTACACCGTTGAGCTGTCCGCCCCCGTGTTCGTCCGCTAAGAGCGCATCTCAGACATTGGGCTTGCCCCGGTTACGTGGCCAGTAGGATGGAGATGCCAACGTCTGCGGTGAAGTAGGGTCTGACCTCGCTTCCGGAGTCGTCGAACAGGGACGCGTCGAGGGCCTTCTCGCGCTCTCATCCTTTGATTCCGTGCCAAATTTGTAACGAAGATACAAAAGCATCTTCATCTTGATCTTTGCGTAAATGCCGAGTAGTCATGAGTTGCGTTTTTGCCTGATTTGCAGGCTTGTTCATGACAAGGAGAGACGGATGATGCGTATCAAGAACGTCGTGTCTGTGATTCCGCTGGTGCTCGGTCTCGCCGCTCCCCTCCAGGCCCGGGCCGCGTGCCCGGCCCCGCTCTGGGAGCAGGTCGTGGAGAACGATGAGAGCTCGGGTGGCTCCAACTACACGGCGCCCAGCTATTACTACACGACCACCACGGGAATCTGTGACAACGACCCGGACACCGACTACGTCTTCGTCTTCAAGGGGAACTTCTACAGCTGCAATCCGGATGGGCTTCGGTACACCAACGGTGGCTATCTGAACTCGGACAGCTTGCGGATCCTCCGGCGGGCGCTGACCGATGATGACGTCCACGTCTGCATGGGCGACAACACGGTGAACTTCTGGTACGGCGGCGTCAACAACGTCTGGAACAGCCTGCGGCTGTACTACCGATAGTCCATGCGCCAATCCCGGATGTTCGCCGTAGCGATGCTGTTGGGAGGGCTGGTTGCCTGAACCGAGAGCCTGGGGCCCAAGGGAGACACGGGCCCCAGGGTCCCGTCGGCACCGTATGAGGTCCAGGGCGTGCCGCTGGCGGACACCCTGCCCGCGATGCCCATCGTCAAGCCCACTCTCCACTTCGTGGGCCCCTCCGCCTCGGTGAGCTGTAACCGGTTCCGACCCTCAAGGGGTGGAGCGCCCGCCGATCTCCGGGAAGCGCTCGTAGGCTTGTTCAAGCACATCCAGGTGGGCGGGGTTGTCCAGGTCGAGCGGTGCATCCGTGAGTCTGACCACCCACCCGCCCGTCGCGGTGCGCCGTGCCCGTGAGAGCGGCTCGGCGTCGCGGGCCGGGTCCGGGAAGCCGATGGTCCGTGCGGCGGCGTCTGACCAGTAGTTCAGCCACCCGAGGCGATGCGGAATCTCAGGCGAGCGCATGGCACCAGGGGACTTGAGCACCGGCAGCCCACGGGGAGGCGGCTCCAGGTCGTCTGGCCGATTCTTCGTCTGGCGTGCGATGTCCACCCCCGCGCTGAACGGCGTCGCGTGCCCCCAGAACGCGCGTGCGTTCTCCCCCACGGCCTCTAGCAAAGCCGCCGCAGCCGCGATGCCGTCCGCGGACAGAGGCACTGGCCGTACGTGGGCCAGGGCGGCAACGTCTTCGTGGAGTATACCCCCGACTGGAGTGGCACGGGCCCCCAGGGGGTGCTGGCCGACTTCCGGGGCTACCTGGTGGTGGACGGCTACAAGGGCTACGAGGCCCTCTTCGGCCCCGACTCTCCCCGCCTCGAGGTGGGCTGTTGGATGCATGCCCGGCGTGGCTTCGAGCGCGCCTATGTGGCCGGAGACGCTCGCGGCGGCATGGTGCTGACGCTCGTGCAGAAGCTGTACGCCGTGGAGCGGCAGGCCCAGGAGGAGGGGCTCTCCCCCGAGGCTCGCCTCGGCCTGCGCCTTTCGCACAGCCTGCCCGTCTACGAGGAGCTCTTCGGCTTGCTGGAGGAGTGGGCCCCGCATGTGCCCGCCAAGACGCCCCTGGGCAAGGCCATTGCCTACGCACGCAACCGTGCTGTCCCCCTGGGCCGCTTCCTCGAGGACGGACGCGTGCCGGTGGACAACGGGGAGGTGGAGCGCCTCATCAAGCTCATTGTCCTCGGACGCAAGAACTGGCTCTTCCTGGGCAGCGACGCGGCCGGCCACCGGGCCGCCAACGTCTACTCCCTCGTGCTCAGCTGCTACCGTCTGGGC